>JASLFF010000687.1 GCA_030150795.1 Terriglobales bacterium
CGCTGATGCTCCTGGCCTGCCAACCAGCAGGTTGCAGGAGACCCAAAGGCAGTCTGCGGTCCCTCTGCCCAGACTGCCTTTCTTTAAAAACTTCTTTGTTCTTTTGCAAACGCTCTTCTTAAGAATTGCGTTAAATCTCACGTCATCCCGACGACCGTAAAGCGAGCGCGCGTTCTCATCAGCGCGCGCGAGTAGGGAGGAGGGACCTTGTGTTGACTATATGAAGGAGTAGCCCATGGCTGCCGCACCTGACGATCTTTGCACCATTGCAGAACTGAAATCATGGCTGCCCAACCAGGGCAACAACGATGACGTTACTCTGCAAAGCCTTATCACCAACGCCAGCCTGCAAGTGTTGCAGTACATTGACCGGCCGCACATTTTGTCGTCGGTGCTCGGTCTGCTCACGGAGAACTATGACGGAAATGATTCCGACCGCCTACTTCCGCGCAACTTCCCGATTATTTCCGTAAGCAGCCTCAGTATTGATGGCGTGGCCGTTCAAGCGGCAACAACTCCAACAACCGCGGGCTATCTGTGGGACGGACGGCGCATTCTGCTGCGCGGATTTCGCTTCTGCCGAGGCTTGCAGAATGTCCAGCTTTCGTATTCCGCAGGCTATCCGAGTGTTCCGCTTGATCTGAAGCAGGCAGCGATTGAGGCATTCGCCTTGACCTACCGCCAGCGCGTGCGCATCGGCGAAAAATCCAACAGCATGAGCGGCCAGGTGAACATCTCGTTCGATATGGGCGATGTTCCACCGCGATCCATGGCCATTTTCAGCCAGTACCGGAGGTTAGCGCTGTGATTAGCGTAAAGATTGACGATTCCGCCGTGCAGCAACTTCAGCAGCGGCTTGCCGGTCTCGCGCCGAGCGTGGTGGCCCAGGTTTATGAGGCCTTGCAGCCGCTCATTTATCAATCATTGCGCTCTGCGGTCCCAAAGTATTTTGCCGGATCGGCGAGCAAGGGCCAGTCCACCGATTTGCTGACGTCCCGCAGCGGCAACCTGATGAATTCGGTCCTGCAATCGATAGAGACTAAGATCGACGGCCAAAGTCTGACTGTCAGTATTGGGTCGGATTTGAAGTACGCCCGCATCCACGAATACGGGGGCTTTGCCGGACGCTCCGGGCCCTTCAAGAAGAAGGAAGGTCGCCGGCCGTATCTGAAACCCCGGCCTTACCTGCGTCCCGCAATCAATGACCTTCAACAGGCATTGCCTGATCTGCTTGAGCAGGCAATCCAGCAAGTTCAGGTGCCGGAGTGATTTTTCCTCGAGAGCAAATTTATTCGGCGCTGTTCTCCGTGTTGCAGGGCGCGCTCCTCACGCCGGCTGGTCCGTTCAAAACGATCAGCCGGCGCTGGCAAGATCCTTCGCAGCTCTCGCCCGCTGATCGTCCGTCGCTATATCAGGTGCAGAAAGATGAGCTGACAGGAACCAGCGTAAACGGACTGCCGATTCACGCCAAACTGACGGTTGATCTTGTTCTCTACACCGCAGGAGACAGCGAACCTAATTCGGTCCCGTCCACCGAACTGAATTTACTTCTGGACGCTGTGGAAGCGGCCATTCGCAGCGCAACGCCGGGGATTGCACAGTCGCTCGGCGGCATGGTGTCGCACTGCCGCATTGAGGGAAAGATAGAGATCGTGGAGAACGTGATTGGTTCCATGGCGCTCGCCGTGGTGCCCATAGAAATTCTCACCACCACATAGGCGACACCTTCAGTTCACAAGCCGCAGCCGTTTCCGCGGCCCTTCAATTTATGGGAGTGCATGGCTGGCTCCCCAAAAGGAGAAACAAAAAATGTTTGAATTTGGATCAGGCACCTTGTGGGGCTTTCCCGTAGGCGGCAACACCGCCGCCAACCCCACTCCCATGAAATTTGGAACGCTGCAGGATGTATCGCTCGATATCTCGGGCGACGTCAAGCAGCTTTACGGGCAGAAACAGTTTCCTGAGGCTGTGGCTCGTGGAAAATGCAAGATCACCGGCAAGGCAAAATTCGCCGCCATCAACGGCAAAATGCTAAATGACTTGTTCTTCGGCCAGACCATGGGCGCCGGCATGATCAAGACCTCTCTGGATGAGTCGCAGACTATCCCTGCCACGCCATTCCAGGTGACGGTGACCAACGCTGCCACGTTCAAGCAGGACTGGGGCGTGCGCTATAGCGCAACCGGTCTCCCACTTACGCGCGTGGCTTCATCTCCGGCTGTGGGCCAGTACAGCGTGAACACCAGCACCGGCGTTTACACCTTTGCCGCTGCGGATACAGGCGCTACCGTCCTGATCTCATACACCTTTGTCTCTGCGGCGACCGGAACGCAGCTCAACATCACCAACCAGCTCATGGGCTTTGCCCCGACGATCCAGGTGCTCTTGGAAAATGTCTATAACTCAAACCAGTTTAGCGTCCTGCTGTATTCGGTGATCGCCTCAAAGCTCAGCATGGCCACAAAACAGGAAGATTTCATCATTCCAGAGTTTGACTTTGAGGCTTTCGCAAATGCCGCCGGGCAAGTGATCGACATGTATTCCAACGAGTAATTTCAAGTACGCTACGTCTCAGATTGCTGACGAACCACCAACACTGGTGGGCTTAGCCTGCTGAGTTTCTGCGAAAAGACTTCACGCAATGGCCGGACGGGAGTTCCGGCCATTTGCTTTTTTCACAGTCAACAAATTTGGAGGATATAAATGCTTAAGCAACAAACCGTCCCGACATCGCTGGGACAACTCACTGTCTCGTCACTCACGCTCGGAGAGTTGCGCCAGCTGGATTCGTTTTTCCAGGAAAAACCTTCCCCAGAAAACTCGGGGCTAGCGTCGTTGCTCCGGTATCTGCCGGTGATCCAGAATGCCCTAAGGAAAGTTCATCAGGACCTTACCGCTGAGCAGCTTGAGAATGGTCTTACCTTTGACGATTTCAACGTTCTTTTCAACGCCATGCTTGAAGTCTCCGGTCTCAAGAAGGCGGCCGCGGGGGAACCGACTCCGGTACCGGTATAGCTGACTGGCCGTTTGTCTTTGGCCATGTCGCCACCGCTACCGGATGGACGTTCTCCGAGATTGAGCAGCTGACCTTGTGGGAACTCAATGATCTTATGTCTTACTGGAAAGACTATCCGCCAATGCATCTGTTGGTGGCAGCTTACTTCATGGGAAATAAAGCAAAATCCAGTAGCAGACGGCCTGAGCTCCCGAAAAACCGTTACAGCGTAAAGAAGAACACCTTTCAGGAAGTCGCCCATCAAGTAGCCTTGGCGGGAGGGGCTATACATAGCCGGCTGCCGGAAATTTATCGTAACCATATCGACTGATAAAAATCTCTTGCGTCAATAAAATCGTCTTTGCTACACTTTCGCCCGGTAGGTGACAGAAAAGAAAATGCCATTCAAGAACAACGCCGGACATTTAGAGGTAAACATGAATCGTTTGTCGACAGTTGCCAATCCAGGCAAAAAAAACAAACACTCGAGTAAAACTTTAATAGTTGTAATGATTGCGATATTGACGGGTTGTTCAGCTAAAGATCCAGCCAAAGAAGCGCCTCTTCGGTCAGATGTGCGGGCACGAATGGACAGTTACTATAACTCAGTTGATCTAGCCGTTGATATTGGCCATACGGGGACCCAATGCTTTTTCCCTTTTAGCGGTCAGCAGAATGAAGAACCTATTGATATCGGATATACACCGGATAAAGATGTTCCAACCGTAATCGCCGTGCGAGCCGGGCTTATCTCCGTAAATCCAGCCGGAAAAAACTGGTGGGATGTAAGTCTTACGGAAAAGGGGAAAGCTTTTTTTGAGAATGAACATGGCGTGCGGCAGTTTCACCGTGTCGGACATGGTTGCGATGAGTATCAGGTAACTTTTCCCATAGCCCGGGCTTTCGTCGTTGACGTATCAAGTCCAAAGATTCAAGAGGAGCAGCCTGGCTCTTTCATTTATGAATACACGACCTCGTCAAAGTGGCGCATCACGGACCTGGGGAAGTCATTGCAATCAGATGGCGAGGTCTACTCTCAGTTAAGCGCCGAACAAAGACAAGATCTGGAAAAGTCAATTAATCTTTCTGGCGATATCTACCATGGCCCCAAATTTACCTTGCCCGCGCCTCATGAAAGTGAAAATGTGCCGCATTCGGTAACTGCCATATTCAAGAAGAAAAATGGCAGCATGGTGCTGGAAAAGGTAAGGAGTCTTTAAGCGCTGCCCCAGGTTCCTGGGTTTGATGGCAGATATAAATGAGAACTTTTCGCTGGAGAGAGGATGAAATGAGCATGCTCACGAGGGAATATAGCATTCAAAAGCGAAGGGAAAAAAGAACAAGCAGGTTATCTGTCCTTTTTCCTGTCACACTCATTGTTCTGGCTGCAGGATGCTCGGGCAAAAAAGACCAAAAAGCACTTATCGATGTGCTGAATAAAAGCATGAACCGGGATCGCATCATGTTGGACCTTCCTCTTGGCCGCGTTGGCCAGGCCTGTGCTAATTCCAACATTGAGGCCAAGCCTGTCCCGGAGCAGGCGATCTATTTTGCCGCACAAAAAGCGGGCTTCATAACGATTACGCCTGATGGCGCCGGCTTTTGGAAAGTGGAATTGGTGAATCCCTCGCCACAAGTGACGGAGGCTCTGAAAACGGCCGCGCACAACACGATGGACGGCTGTGATTTAATGCGGTTCAGTTTTTCAGTCGCTTACAAATCCGTATCTGAGGTGCGTAACATTCGGAAAGTGGATGGCGACCAATCGGAAGTCGAATTTACCTGGAAATGGACGTTAGCGCAGTGGGGTACAAAGTTTGTCAGTACTCTCAGTCCCCAGGAACTGGCGGGGCTGAATGATCACTTAAAAAATCCTGCTCTCGATCGGCAGCGCGACTCCTCTTTTAATATTGCCGACATGACAAAGACAGGTGCTCTTCAAACTGCCCAAAAAACTCTGAGCAAGTACGAAATCGATCGCTAACAGAAATAAGTCTTAAGCCTATTAATTGTCTATTCTTAGCAGCCTGCGGGCTGCTTTTTTATTGCCCAAATAATTGCCAAGGAAAATGCCATGCCAGACTTTTCAGTCAAGATTACCGGTGATGCCAGCGAGCTAACAAAAGCCGCCGCTGAAGCGAAAGACCAGCTTGACCAGGCCAGTAAATCTGTCGAGATACTGGGTGATCTCATCGGCGTAAAAGTCCCCGATTCGATCAAGGAAATGCTTGCTTCAAGCGAACTTCTGGGGCCGGCCCTGAGCGAAGCCTTTGCGCCCCTCACGGCAATCACGTTCGGGATTGAACTCATCAGCAAATTGTCCGACAAAATCAAGGAAGTGACTAATGACTTGGCTGGCTGGGACGCTTCAGAACAAGCCATGTACGCGGACCTGGTCAAGAACAATGAGGAATTGGTCAAGTTCAATCAGAGTCTGGAAATCCAAAAGCTGCATTTAAATGAAATTGGCAAGACTGGTTCCGAGAAACTGAGTCAGCAGATCGAGAACAACGACGCGGCCACAAAGGAATGGAATCAGGAACTCGACAGGGCGAAAGAGAAGCTGAAATATCTTCAGGGCTCCCATGAAGAAACGAGCATTATCGGTGACGGACCGGACATGAGAGAGTATGTCACGGAAGTCAAGAACAAGGCGACGGCTACCGATGAAGAACTGGCCCACTGGGATGACAATATCAAGAAAGCCCAGGCGAGCGTAACCGAACTGACCGAGAAGATCAAACAAGCTCAGGAAGTAACCCGTCCCGGACTCGTCAAAGAACAGGGCATTGAAAAACAAAAGGAAGAGATTGCAGCAAATGAGCAGGTCCTTGCCGCCAACAAGCAGGTGGCTGACGCGGAGCGCCAACTCGCAGTCGATACAGCTCATGCCAAGCTTCAACAAGGCAAAATTACAGCCGCTCAGGAAGAGGACATCATCCTGGGATCGTTTCAAAAAGAACGCGATGCGACGGTCAAATTTCTGCGTGACCGCGAAGCCATGCTGCTCAGCGATACCACCAAAGGTCAACAAGAGAAGAAGACCATTGAAGAAACAACCGCGTTACAGATACAGGACGCGGAAGTTAAGTGCCAAGACCAGACAATCAAGGTAATTGGCAACGCAGCCCAAAAATGGAAAGATCTCCGAGAGAAGGTAGCCAAGGACATCCGTGCGATAGCGGAGAAATCCGCCAAGGACGAGCAGGCGGCATCCGACCGGGCCACGCGGGAAATCATGGCCAATGCTCAGAAACAAGCGCAGGCTGACCTGAAAGCTGCCAATGAAAAGATTGCCGTTGCTACAAAACAGATCGAAGGCGAAATCATTGCGGCCCAACAGGGCGAGCAGGCACAAGAATCACT
>JASLFF010000715.1 GCA_030150795.1 Terriglobales bacterium
ACTTCATGCCCAATCTCTGAATGTGTGGGCGGCACGTAAGCCAGGGCAATGTTCTTTTTCAAAAACGGCGCGGGCGATCCGCTGGTGACATAGCCGATTTCAGTTCCGTCCGCGTCAAAGACTTTGTAGCCATCGCGCGGAATGCCCCGATCTACCGCTTCCAGCCCCACCAGAATGCGCTTCACTCCAGCGGCTTTCACCTTTTCCAGCGCTGCTTTGCCGACGAAGTCCGCCTTCTCCATCTTGCAGTAGCGGTCCAGCGCTGCTTCAAAGACATTGATGGTGTCAGAAATCTCGTGGCCGTAGAGCGCCATCTTGCCTTCCAACCGCAACGTGTTGCGTGCACCCAGGCCGCAGGGAACAATGCCGAATTCGGTTCCCGCTTCGGTCACTTCATTCCAGACGCGCTCGCTGGTCGGGACATCGGATGGAACGTAAATCTCAAATCCGTCTTCCGCCGTGTAGCCGGTCCTTGCGATCAGAGTGTTGGGCAGATTGCAGACCGTCCCGTGCTTGAACCAGTAATTCTTGATCTGTGAGAGATTAACATTCGTCAGCTTTTGCAGTGTGGCTTCCGCCTTGGGACCTTGAATGGCGATCTGCGTGTAGTAGTCTCCCACGTCATCCGCGTGGCAGCGGAACTTGCTCACATTCTTCCGTACCCAGCTATGGTCTTTCTCGCGTGTGCCCGCGTTGATCACCAGCAGGTAATCGTTCTGCCCCATTTTGTGAACGATCACATCATCCACGAACGTGCCTTCCGGATACAGCAGCGCTGAATAATGCGCCTGGCCTTCCTGAAGTTTGGAAGCATCGTTCATGCTGATCCACTGCACGGCGTCCAGCGCCTGCGGTCCGCGAATTAGGATGTCGCCCATGTGGGAGACGTCAAACATCCCCACGCCAGAGCGTACCGCCAGATGCTCCTTCACCAGCCCTCCGCTTGAGGGATATTCCACCGGCATGTCCCATCCGCCAAAATCCACCATCTTGGCGCCAAGCTTGCGATGCATCGCGTTGAGCGCAGTCTTCCTGAGTGTCTGGCCTTCAGTGGTAGAGGACAAATGTTTTCCCTTTCAATCCTTGGGTTGCGGTGACAGATTTCGCCAGAGAGGACAGGCGAACCTCTAAGGGTACCATCCGCGTTTTGTAAGGGTCAATTGAAGCAGGTTAAGATCGCTGAGAAATCTGCTTTCACGGTGGCGGGCAGAGATAAACTTATTCTCAAACCTGAGCCATAGGGAATAGTATTTACAGGCCTAATTGGGAGGCCAGAATGGCGTACGACTTTGAACTGGACGCGATTCACCACGTGCTTCTATTCAGGTTCTCAGAAGACGTGAGTGAGCAGCGCATTGGCCGGTTTTATACCGAAGCGGGCGCACAAATAGAACGTATACATCCCCGGGCTGCGATTTTTGATTTTACTGCGGTAACGTCTTTCAATGTTTCCTCCGCGGCTGTCCGCAGCCTGGCTGAAGCCTCGCCCTTAGTCCCTGAGGTGGCTTGCCCTCGCGTGGTAGTGGCGCCGGCCCAGCATATCTTCGCCATGTCACGCATGTTTCAGATTCGGGGAGAAAGCAGCCGTCCTTCCTTAACGGTCGTGCATTCAATGGCGGATGCCCTGGCAGTAATCGGGCTTGACTCAGCTGATTTCAGGCCCCTAACCCCCGAATAACGCGGTTGGCACCAGAGGTCCGAGCACGAACGGCGTATTGCCCGCGCGAGAGATTCGCGATAATCTCCCGCCATGGCTAAAGAATTCATGTGCATGATTTGCGACCAGCCGGAGAGAAGCTGCTCCTGCAATAAATATTGCGCGCTGTGCCAGAGCCTCTATGAAGTCCGCTTGTGTGAAGACGGCATTTACTACTGCCGACCCTGCCGCGAAGCCTGCGACCTTCAAGCCCAGGTCGGAGGCAAGAGTTCAAGCTGGTAGAGCCCGGTTCGACAATATTGATCCTTCGCTGTTAGCGCGCATCACGCTTCCGCCCGATCTCAACGTCCGCTTGCCGAATGTTTTAAGATAATCTCAAGGTGGCAACCGGACTGAGCAACTCTGAATCCACGCCCGCGCAAAAACTGCGTCGGTCTGCCGTCCAGATCACCCGATCACCGGATCACACGATCACCCGATCTGAAATTCCCAACTACTACATCGCCCTCCTCGAACGTTATGGTCCTCAAAACTGGTGGCCTGCCCGCTCACGCTTTGAAGTCATCGTCGGCGCATATCTCACGCAGAACACCAACTGGAGCAACGTAGAAAAAGCCCTCCACAATCTACGCCGCGCTCGCTGCCTTAGTATCAGCGCTTTGCGCGAACTGCCAATTGATAAACTCGAACAATTGGTGCGGCCTTCCGGTTACTTCCGCCAAAAAGCGCGCAATCTCAAGACTTTCATCGCTTTTCTCGATGAGCGATATTCCGGTGCGCTCAGCCGCATGTTTGCACAGCCGACTGAAAAGCTTCGGGCGGAGATGTTGGATCTCAATGGCGTTGGCCCTGAAACCGCCGACTCCATTTTGCTCTACGCCGGCAATCATCCTCTCTTTGTGGTGGACGCATATACGCGCCGCGTTCTGCTGCGCCACGGGATCATCCATGAAAAAACCGGCTACGAAGAAATTCGCGCGATGATCGAACACGCCATCAGCAGCTCTGAAACCGGATCTCTCGTTGTAAAAAATGCCCTTTCTGATCCGCGCCATCCAGTCTCGCGCATGAGCAGCTCTGTTCGCAGCGAACTTGCGCAGCATTACAATGAGCTGCATGCGTTGATTGTGAGAGTCGGCAATCATTACTGCCGCGCAAAATCAATCTGCGAAGGTTGCCCCTTGCAAACGTTTTTAAAAACCGGCAACGGAGCAACGGCCCAAGGTGCACCTGAATCCTACTAGCAGGCAAACGAAACGCCTTAATGAAATCAGCCTTGGGGGTACACACTATGCTTTTGCTTATCGGTATTGTTCTGTTCGTGCTTTGGATTCTGGGATTCACAGCTTTCCACGTCGCGGGCGGCCTGATCCATCTTCTTCTGGTCTTTGCCGTGATCTCGATCATCTGGCATCTGGTTGCCGGAAGACGCGCAACGGTTTGAGATTAAGTTTGCAGCACATGTCCATCTGGCCCGGTAAATCGGGCCAGTCATTTTTTTTTGAAACACCGCCGGTTACCACCAAGTCCCTTTTGGGCAAGCTGCCTCTTCGCGCTTTTCCTTGCCCAACAAGGGCTGGCAGGCGGTAATCGAGGAGGCCACCGTCGCCAGCGACCGCGTATCGTCCGCCAGGCGATCGGGCGTCGTCAGCAAAGCCAGGATCAGGCGGCTCCGGCCGGAATCATACACGGCCATGAGTACGATTCGGACCTTGTTTCCGGCCATTTCAGACCGGCAGGTAAATGCAGGCTGGTCAAATAATCTAAAATCCGGCAACGCAAAAGACCCGGCACAGAATTGGTGGGCGAATTCCTCTGACGTGCGCGGCGCGGGAATGTTGCCGTCATACGCATCGTTTCTGCCCCGATTGGCGTGGTAGCGAAGACCTATGGAAGGAACAAAACCGTCTATGGGACGCATTGCAGAAGACTCTCCCGGTGCGCTGCAGGCAGACGGAGGTTTGAGGAAAAGCACCGTGCCTTCCTCGGAGCCGGACCATCTTCTGGGCAACGGGCAAAAAGTTAAACCTGGCGGGACCTTCATCGCCAGACCGAATTTTTGCGTGACATAAAGCCTGGGAGCCGGCTTGGGCGCATATGAGGCACTCTGGCTTTCCATATTTCCTGCCGCTGCCGTTAAAACGATCGCCATTAAAAAAATACTTTTCATCAAGTCATCCCCCTGATATCCGCATCGCCTGGCTACTCCGGCCACATCTCCAGCGCCGTCTTGCTTAAGATCTGCTCTTTCACCGAATCAGACAGTGCCAGCGCCCTGAATTGCTCCAGGTTCTGCTCGATCGTGGGGATTCCGGGGCTGGGGAAGTCAGTACCAAACAGTGTTTTGTGCGCAATCTCTTCCAGCCGGGGAAAATATTTCAGCAATATTTTCGGCGGAATGCCGCTAATGTCGAGATGCACATTCTTGTGCCGCCGCAGCAGGAAGAATGCCGTCTGCATCCAGATAGGCCGGCCCCCGTGCGCCATCAGGATCTTGAGTTTGGGAAAATCCACAGCCACGTCATCCAGATAAATCGGGTCGCCGAACTTGTTCCGTGCTGCCGGAAAAATCGACGTGCCCGTATGGACCATCACTGGAATCCCATTCGCCTCCGCCGCGCGATAAATCGTCTCCAGCTCCTTCACGCCGTTGAGATAGTCATTGGCATAAAGCATCTGGTGCGGAGGATGGATCTTGATCAGCCTGATGCCGAGGCGTACCAGATTGTCCATCTCCGCCTGCACGTTCAACGTGTGCCGCGGGTGCACGCTGCCGCA
>JASLFF010000061.1 GCA_030150795.1 Terriglobales bacterium
GGGATTGATAAGGCGAATCACCATAGCCGGTAGGGTTTAGCGGCAGAACCTGCCAGATTTTTATTCCTGAATCGTGGAGATAAGAACAAAAGCGCAACGCTTCCGGCCCTAGTTCGCCGATTCCATAGGCGCCGGGCAGAGACGTGGGGTGAAGCAGTATGCCGGCAGATCGCGGAAATATCATTGCAGTTGTTCCAGAACCCCGTGAAGCGGAATACGGATCCAGTCCGGCCGGTTCGCAAGTTCGTACTCAATTTCCATCAATCCTTTTTCAAGCGTGTACGCATCAAGCAAGGCCTTAACTTCCGGTTGGGTTTGCGGCAACCAGTCGGCGGCCCCGGCGGTTTCAAAGTATCCTCGCAGGAACAGCGCACTCACCCACTGATACCAGCACTTGGCCCACCGCTCCAGTCGCCAATCAGCATCCTGCGTAGTAACAATCCCTGGGACATGATTGAAGAGCACCGCGTGCGATACATAGTGGAGCGAGCGGACCATACTGGCAACATCTTTGATCGGCGACCGTTTGATGCGCCGCTCGCTCATAGGCCGTGTATAGTCTCCATCAAAGTTCTTGATAATGAAATCGCTGCCTGTATAAAGCACATTCCCCAGATGATAATCGCCATGATGCCGGGTCCGCGTTCCGGAGATGCGCATGTCCCTAAGAGCGTTGAAGCGTTCCCGCAGCGTATCCTGCTGTTCAAGCACCGTCCGCGCTTCTTCTTGTGCCGCTCCCGATAGCCGCTCCACATTCTGGCCAAGCGCATCGAGTGACTTATTCATCTGCGCCAGCAGTCCATGATAAAGACCGTGACGATAGAACTCAGTAAAGGGCTCGGGCGCAAATTCCGGCATCTCAGGATGGCTGCTGAGCGCCGCGTGCATTTCAGCGGTGCAGCGTCCCAACAGCACTGCCGTCTCGGCATGTCCGCCAAGCAATTCATTGATTACCCGTGGCACCGGTTGAGAGGACGAGGCGAATGGAGTGCCTGGGTTCAACTCTTTCAGGCGTGGGTCGTCTTCTCCGATCGCCAGAGCGCGTTCAAAGAAAAGCCCCAGATGATCAAGGGTATAAAGCCATCCATCGGCAGCGTTTCGTAAATAGGCGCTGAGGGTGCCAAGCGTGGTTACCTGCTCAGTCTCATCTTGCGTTACCCGGTATTCCACAGCGCCCAGTGTGCGGGGAATATGAGAAAAGCTCGTATGGTTTGTCAGGAACTCGCCGATTTCGCGATCCGGATTTGGGCCGGCTTCTACTTCGCGATAGAGAGTGAAAACAAAATCCTGTCCCAATGTGACAAGTATCTTGTGCGCATCCAGAGTTTGCGGTTGAGGCTCCAGATTAGAGCGGACACGGCTCCAGGCTTCACGAAAAGCCCGCGTATGTGTGCCAACAATATCTCCGTTTTCTCCCTTGATACGGCGGCGGCGCAATATCGCTTTTAACAGTGCATCGTTGAACTGCCGGTCAAAGACAGAACCGTACAGAATCGATTGCGGATCAGGGAGGCCTTTTACCTTCGCCAGAACCGTGTGAAGTTTCTCACGCAAGATTGTCTCAGCCTGCTCTCCTGTCGCCAGCGAAAGGGGAATTGTGAAGGATTCTGGTTCGCCGTCAGTATATTCAAGGGTTACCAGCAGAGTGTGCGCCATGGTTTCCGGCAAAGCGATTACGTCACGGATATGCACGTGCCGGATCGTACGATGCTTTTTGGCGAACCATGACCGCCTGCGCAAGATCAGCGGAAGCAGTTTAGCAATGGCATTACGAGTGGCTGTGCCGAAAATTTCCTGCGGCTCTACTTCAAGCACAGGTATATTTTCCACTATCGCCGTAACGGACAATGATTCCTGGCTCTGCTCCCGGGGCTGTAGATGGAACCATTGGAATGCGTGCGGTCCCAGCGAAAGCAAGTAAGGCTGCTCAGTGATTACCGGGAAACTGTTTCGGCCAAAGACCTCCACCGGCACGGATTCACGATGCCGGGACAAATCCAGTTCAGCGCATTGAGTAAAGCGCGAAAGATTGGCCACCACGAGTATTTTCTCGTCCTCAAACTCGCGGACAAAGGCCAGAATTTTTCGATTGCCGGGGAACAGGATTTCCATCTTCCCGCGCCCGAAAGCGGGATGCTGTTTGCGCTGCGCAATCATGCGCTTCATCCACCACAGCAAGGAGTGCGAATTGTTATTCTGCGTCTCTACGTTAAGCGCTTCGTAGTGATATTCCGGATCAATGTTGACCGGCAGATACAACTTCTGCGGATTGGCGCGAGAAAAACCTGCATTGCGGTCCGGGCTCCATTGCATGGGAGTGCGAACACCATTGCGATCGCCAAGATAAATGTTGTCGCCCATGCCGATTTCATCGCCATAATAAAGGACGGGAGTGCCCGGCAGTGAGAGCAGCAGCGCATTCATCAGTTCGATACGGCGACGATCATTTTCCAGCAATGGCGCAAGCCGCCGGCGGATGCCGAGATTGATCCGCATTCCGCGATCCTGTGCATAGGTACGGTACATGTAATCGCGCTCTTCATCCGTCACCATCTCCAGCGTAAGCTCGTCATGGTTGCGCAGAAACATGGCCCACTGGCAATTTTCCGGGATGGGCGGCGTGATTCGCAGAATCTCCGTGATGGGATGGCGGTCTTCCATGCGCAGGGCCATGAAGAGCCGAGGCATGATGGGAAAATGAAAGGCCATGTGGCACTCATCGCCATTCCCAAAGTAGGCGACGGCATCTTCCGGCCACTGATTAGCTTCCGCCAGCAGCATGCGTCCTTCGTACTTTTCGTCCACGTGCTTGCGTAGTTCTTTTAAAGCCGTGTGGGTCTCCGGCAGGTTCTCGCAGTTCGTTCCCTCACGCTCAAATAGGTACGGAACAGCGTCAAGACGCAGGCCGTCAACGCCTAGATCGAACCAGAAATCCATGGCGGCAAACATTGCTTTGCGCACTTCTGGATTCTCCCAGTTGAGGTCCGGCTGGTGGGAATAAAATCGGTGCCAGTAATAGGCCTTGGCCACTGGGTCCCAGGTCCAGTTGGAACTTTCAAAGTCCTTAAAGATGATGCGCGCGTCGCGATACTTATCCGACGTATCGCTCCAAACATAGAAATCACGCCAGCGGCTGCCCGGCGGAGCATGCCGCGAACGCTGAAACCAGAGATGCTGGTCAGACGTATGATTGAGCACCAGTTCGGTGATTACCTTCAGGCCGCGGCGCTTCGCCTCGCGCATGAAGCGTTGAAAATCCTTTAAAGTGCCGTAGGAACGGTGCACATCCGTGTAATCAGATGTGTCATATCCATCGTCTTTCAGGGGCGAAGGACAAAATGGCAGGAGCCAGATTGCGGTAACACCCAGGTCTTCCAGATACGGCAATTTCTGGGTCAATCCGCCAAAATCACCGATTCCGTCGGTAACGCTGTCGAAAAATGCCCTGACATGAACTTCGTAAATGATTGCGTCTTTGTACCAATCCTGCATGCGGTCAAGTGAACTGAATAGGACTACTAAATTGTATCTGGAGTTGGCTGCTCAGGC
>JASLFF010000091.1 GCA_030150795.1 Terriglobales bacterium
CCATTGGCGCGGTTACCGATGAAGCCATCACTTCCGGCCCGGCGCCCGGATAAAAAGTGATGACCTGAATGGTGGGATAGTCAACCTGGGGAAGGGCAGAGACGGGAAGTTGCAGGTACGCAACGGCCCCAACCAGCAACACTCCTATCATCAGCAGCGACGTAGCTACCGGACGCAGGATAAATAATTTGGATGGGCCGCCGTTAGGCATGATGTTTGTAAACGCCTTTGTCTTCCTGATTCTCTTTTATCGACGAGATCGCGCCCACGCGCGATTTATTGCGTTTGGCCGTCGCTTGCTTGGCCAGAGACGCCCCTTTGGCCGGGGCCGCCGTTTTGTCCTGCGCCGCCGCGAATCTCAACCTTTGTGCCGGGCTGAAGTTTGTCTTGACCGTCGGTCACAACGGTTTCGCCGGACTGCAAGCCTTGCGTGATCGCCGTGAAATTTCCCTGGCTTATGGATGCCGTGACATTGCGCATCTCTGCCGTCTTGTCCGGCTTTACAACGAACACGTATGTCCCCTGCGGCCCACGCTGGATGGCCGCCGAAGGCACCACCGTATTGTTCTTGCGCACCTCAAGCAGCAGATGGATATTCACGAATTCATTGGGCCACAGCGAGCGGTCGCGATTTGCAAAAACAGCTTTCAGCTTTCCGGTGCCGGTGGTGGTATCAATCTGGTTGTCGATGGTTGTCAGTGAGCCGGTGGCAATTTTTGTTTGGTCGTCACGGCTGTAGGCATCCACGGTAAGCGTGCCTTTGCTCATGTGCTGCGAAACCGCCTGCAAGTTGTCTTGTGGCAGGCTAAAGATCACAGCGATTGGCTGCAACTGCGTGATTATCAGCAGTCCATTAGGGTCGGCTGCATGGACCATGTTGCCCACGTCGATCTGGCGGAGGCCAACCCGTCCGCTCACCGGGGCGGTAATGCGCGTGTACACCAGGTTCAGCTTTACCGTATCGATCTGGGCTTGGTCAGCGCGCACCGCGCCGTCAAGCTGCCCTTCCAGTGAGCCTTGGGTATCAAACTGCTGTTTGGGAATCACGCCATCTTTATAGAGCTGCTGAAATCGCTCCAGGTTCAGCCGGGCGTCTTTGAGCGCGGACTGGTCTTTAAAGAGAGTGGCCTGCGCCTGGCTCAGCTGCACTTCATAGGGGCGGGGATCGATTTCCGCCAGCAAGTCGCCTTCCTTAACTTCCTGCCCCTCTTTGAAGTTTACTTTGACCAGTTGGCCATCTATGCGGCTCTTGACCGCGACCGTGTTATAAGCTTCCACCGATCCCAATCCATTCAGCAGAATGGGTAGATCGCGGACCTCAACATTGGCCACCGCAACCGGGATGGTCATTTGCGCGCCGCCACCGCGGCCGCCTTTGCCTCCGCCGCCTTTCTGTTTGGAATCGGCGCTGGTATGGCCGCAGCCGTCCAGGACCAGCGCGAAGCATGCGAGTAGCAGGATGCGGACGGCCAATTTGTGGCGTAAAGGTTTTGACATCTGTCCTCTCAGGGCAGGATCTTGGAAATCTGAAATCCTATCAGACTTCTATTTTTCAGCAATTGCCGGTTTCCGGCGGGGGCCGGTACCGCTAGGAAAGTGCCGATTCGGAATTCACTGCACCAGCTATTCTATTTGACGTTAAATCAGAGGGTTACAACACTAGATTTTGTAAATAATTGTTAAAAAGACCTAGGGTGATAACGGCCAAACTGCAGGATTTTACATCGCTTACTTTAATCTCTCTTTTAATCTTTTTACGAGCTCTTACTCGGGTTTTGCGATACCAGTGACGCGAATCAACACTCAAGCGGCTGACTCGGCTCTATCACCTTGCCGTCATTGGTGAAAAACCGTGATACCTCATTGCCGCGTTCTGCATGCAAGCGATTTGCTCCGCCGATACTGTTTTCCCTGGCTTACGCGTGTTCTGCATAAAATGACTTGCCTGCTAGGATTTCAAGCCGTCGATACGGTTATACCTGAAAAAACGCCGCTAATCAGTAAGAAGAACCCCGCATTTAAAGATTTTCGTGCTACATTGGGTTTGAGCATGCACTTCATTTTCATCGACTTGCAACGGATTTAATGAGCACCACGACCCGGCTAACATTTGCGGAATACGAGAAGCTCCCGGAAAAGGAGGGTGTCCGCTATGAGCTCGATGAAGGAACGCTTCTGATGGAGCCCTCGCCTGCGCTCAACCACAATCTGATCCGCCAAAGGATTGCCAGCGACCTAACGCAGTTTGTGCGTTCACATAATCTCGGCATCGTGGTTGAGGAGATGGACTTCCGCCTGGACACTGACACTGTCAGAAATCCAGATGTGGCCTTTATCACGGCAGACCATTTGCGGAACATAGACCCGTATGCTTCGCCGGTTGAGGGCGCGCCCGCTTTGGCCATAGAGGTCATCTCGCCAAGCAATCTTGCTCAGGATACCGCCAAAAAAGTCCGGCAGTATCTTGCCGCCGGCTGCCAGGCGGTCTGGCTGGTTTTTTATCCCGCGTTGCGGCTGGTTGAGATCCACAATGCCGCCGGTGCCCGCCGCATCACTGAACCGGAGCCGCTCCAAGAATCCAAAATATTTAGCGGATTCAAGTTTTCTCTGTCACTGGCTGCGCTTTTCGACGACATTTTTCGGCAGTAAGACTTTGGAAGGTCAATGGGGTTTCAAAGTGAACCAAATTCCCAAACAAAATCCGAAGCTCCGTAGTCAACAGGAAATCCGCGCATGGCTGGATTCATTGGCGCAATTCTCGGATAAGGTTCCGCCCCTGCCGGAAAAGATCACCCGGGAATGGATTTACCAGGACCACGACTAGATTTCCTTATTTCACTCCCTGTCCCTTTAACGGCTTTCCCGCCATCGCTCCCGTGGCCTTGCCGTTTTCGAATGCCACCTCTCCATTCACGATGACGTACTTTACTCCCTCCGCCAACTGCGCGGGCTGGGTGTACGTGGCTTTGTCGATGATGCCGCCCGGATCAAAAATTGTGATGTCGGCAAAGAAGCCTTCTTTGATCAACCCGCGGCCCACCAGATGTTCACGCTGCGCGGGCAGGGAAGTGATCTTGCGGATCGCCTGTTCCAGCGGCATCAACTGCAGGTCGCGAACGTAATGCCCCAGGAATCGCGGCATGCTGCCGAAAGAGCGAGGATGGGTGTGCGGCTCAAACAGCGGCCCATCAAGCGAGAGCTCATTCGCGTCCAGGCCGATGCTGGTCCACGGTTGTCGTAGTCCCGTTTGCAGGTCTTCTTCACTGGCGATGAAGTAAAGCGCGCCGGAAAGGCCTTTATCTGCCAGCACAAAGTCCATCAGCGCATCCAACGGGTCTTTCTTTTGTGCCTGCGCAATCTCCGCAACGGTCTTGCCGGTATATTGCTTCAGCTCAGGGTTCACCACCGACGCAACCATCACGCCCGGCGCTCCGCCGGAATCAAGATACAGATTTTCCCAGGTGCGCTCGCCTGTGGCCGACATCTCTGTTTTTATCCGCTGTCGCACTGCCGGATCGCGAAGCCGCTCAAGCAGCTTATCCATGCCGCCATCGGCCACCCACGGCGGCAGGCTGGAAGCGAGCGCGGTAGCGCCGGCCAGATACGGATACATATCGGCGGTCACGTCCTGGCCCCCGTCACGCGCCTGCTGGATCATGCGCACGATTTCAATCATTTTTCCCGCCCGAGATTTGCCGCTCACTTTTAAATGAAAGATCTCTACCGGCAGCCCGGCTTCCTCGCCGATGCGCAACGCCTCGCGGACCGCAGCTACTTCGTTTTGCCCTTCACTGCGCATGTGCGTGGCATAAATTCCGCCATAGCGTGCCGCCACTTTGGCCAGTTCAATCAGCTCTTCTGTTTTTGCGTAATGTCCCGGCGGATAAATGAGCGCCGTGGAAATGCCCAGCGCGCCCTGTTGCATGGCTTGTTCCACCAGCGCCTTCATCTTTTCCAGCTCTTCTGGAGTCGGCGCGCGATTCACGTCGCCCAGCACGGCTTCGCGCACCTGCGCAGCACCTACGTATGTGCCAATGTTGATGGGCGTGCCTTTCTTGGCCAGGCGCTGCCAGTACTGGTCCAGGGTGTTCCAGTCGATTTTTAAGTGATAGGGATCGAGCGAGGGTTGCGCTGCCGCG
>JASLFF010000114.1 GCA_030150795.1 Terriglobales bacterium
CTGGGCGGAAAGGACAAACGGCAGCAGGAGTAATGCAATCAGGAAGCGCATACGATGCATTGTAAGGCGATGGGAGCGGCAAATTAAGGTATTTCTCCCTGGCGGTATCGGCAAACTAAAGTCACATGCCCAGAGTGGGCGAGCATTGACCCGGAGTAATGGAATGAGATATTTTCGGGTCACTCGGAGTGTGTGTCCTCCAGCAATAGTTTCGCTAAAATTTGATTCGTCTACTCCCCCAAGACAGGCAAGGGCGCCACTGAGTTACAAAAGATAAGCCCTCATGATGTCTCTACAGACGGTTGGCAGATACGAGATTACCGGTGAGCTTGGTCGCGGCGCCATGGGCGTTGTGTACAAGGCGCTGGACCCTACGATCGGGCGGACCGTAGCGCTTAAAACGATGCGGCTCGACGTCCACGGACTGGACGCGCAGGAAATGGTGCGCCGTTTCCAGAATGAAGCGCGCGCCGCGGGCGTACTGAACCATCCCAACATAGTTACCATTTACGACGCCGGCGAGCAGGACGGAATTTTCTACATCGCCATGGAGTTCATTGAAGGCACCACGCTGCATGAACTGCTGGCGGAAAAGCGCGTGCTGGCGACGGATGAAGTGCTCCAGCTAACGCGGCAGATTTGCCGTGGGCTGGATTATGCGCACTCGAACGGAATTGTTCATCGCGATATAAAGCCGGCCAACATCATGATTACCGGGAACGGCACGGTAAAAATCATGGACTTTGGCATCGCGAAGTCCGGCGGGCAGGTAACGAATACCGGGCAGGTGCTGGGCACGCCGAACTACATGGCGCCCGAGCAGGTGAAAGGCAAGCAACTGGATGGGCGGTCTGACCTTTTCAGCCTGGGCGTAATTCTTTATGAGATGCTGACCGGCGAAAAACCATTCGTCGGCCAGAATGTTACGACGATCATTTACAAAATCGTCAACGAAAACCCGATCACGCCACGCGATCTGGATGTAACTGTCCATCCCGGTTTGAGCGCGATTGTCACCAAGGCACTGGCCAAAGCGCCTGACGATCGTTACCAGACCGGCGCGGACCTCGTCCGCGATCTTGAAAATTACAAACTGGCAGGGCCGGTGCGCACCGGCTCAACTTCTGCCATCACACCTGCGCCCTCAGTTCCGGAAAAAACGCTGGTATTGCCGTTGCGGGTTGTGGCGGGAAATACCGCCAGAGTCGCCGGAGCGGCCGCTCCTGCGCTGGCGAAAAAGCCGGTTCCGGTAAAACGTCCTACAACGGCCATTCTTTCCAGCAAGCGCAGCGTGTTAATGGCCACCATTGTGACGATTGTTGTGCTGGGCTGCGCCATGGGAGGTTATGCATATCATCGGACGCAGGTAAAGATGCGGCAGCTTGCGGAAGAGGCCAAGATAAAAGAAGCGCAAGAGGCGGCGCACGAGCCTATTGCCATCGCCATTCCCGCGCCCACGCCGGTACCGGCGCCGCAAGAAGAGATAGCTCCGGACACAACGGTTAAATTTTTCCCAACAAAAAAATCCGCGCCAGCGCAAAAAGTACCAACGCCGCTGAAGGCGACCAGTTCGCCGAATAAAGTTTTCGTCGCGCAAAGTGAGTTGAAGTTGCTCTCACAGCCAGACAATGCCAAGGTGGAAATCGACGGTTGGAGCGAACCGAACTGGGTAACACCGTTTACCGCATCACACCTGGCGGCGGGGATGCATACCATCGTGTTCAGCAAGTCAGGCTACCTGCAACAGACAAAGTCGGTAGAGTCAGTGGCCGGCAAGAGCGTTGACGTATCGGCGGATCTGGCGCCGGCGGTTTCGACGATTGTGGTGACCAGCAATCCGCAGGGCGCAAACGTTTGGGTGGATGGCAAAGACAGCGGCCTGACAACGCCAACGCAGCTTACTGTCGAAAAGGGATTTCATAAAGTAACGGTGCGCAAAGCAGGTTTCAAAGAAATGTCCATGGAAGACACAGTGTCTGAAGGGCAGACGATGAGCTTCTCACCGGTGTTGCTGAGCACAAATGTTCAGCCTGAGGACGGCAAGAGCCCGAACCCGCTGCGGCGCTTCTTTGGCACCGATACCATCCCGGAAGGCAAAGGATTGGTGCATATCCGGACGAATCCGGAAGGCGCAACGATCCTGGTGGACGGCAAAGCCGCTCCCAAAAAGACGAATGCGCGGTGGCCCGCCGATCCTGGCGTTTACAGCATTGTGTTGCAGATGAGCGGTTATAAGCCAGTGCACAGAAACATCAAGGTGCAAAAGGGTAAAGTCGTCAACATTGACGAGCTTCTAGAAAAGCAATAACCATGTAATCTATGGCCCGCCTTATCATTTCCTCGCCTGATGGCAAGAACGGCATTCTGGAACTCAACAAGCCGCTCATTACGGTGGGCCGAGGCAATGCCAACGATCTGGTATTGAATGACGCCAGCGTCAGCCGCTTTCATGCGGTCATAAAGCTCAGAGACAATTCCATTTATGTTGCCGACCGGGGCAGCACGAACGGCATTGTCCTGAACGACGAAAAAATCAATAAAGAAACCGAACTGAAAGACGGCGATGTTGCGCTAGTCGGCCTTTACCGGCTGCGCCTGGAAAATGTGGACGATAAAGGGCTTCAGGTACGGCGCGGCGAGTGGCCTTCCACGCTAAACAATATTATGCGCGAGCGGCCCCAGCAGGCTGCGTTGCCGCGCAGCAATGATACGCACAGCAATGAGCTTACCGATCTGGCCGGCCGGGTAAAAAAGCTTGAGCGGGAAAACTACCTGCTCACTGTCCTATATGAAGCGGGCAAGGCCCTGAACTCAAAGCTGGCGCTGGAACACATCTGCGAGCAAGTGATCTCGCTGGCTTGCCTGATTGAAGGCGTGGAACGCGGCTTCGTCATGCTGTTCGACGAGCGTGGCGAGGTGGCGAAGCAAACCGAGGTGCGCTATCGCAATCCAGCCAGTGCAGAGAGCCGTCCGCAGATTATTCTGAGCACGCGCGTGCTGGAACTGATTCGCAAGGAGCGGCAGCCGATCCTGATTGATGACGTGAGCGCCGATGAGCGCTTCAGCGGCAGTGAGAGCCTCAAGATTT
>JASLFF010000807.1 GCA_030150795.1 Terriglobales bacterium
TGTTTGAACGCAGTTTTTGCCCTGGGCAGCTGTAGTCCGTGTGGAGGAGCTCATTTTTTTCGCCTTTTGTCCCGGAGCTTAGCCCCAGGATCTTCCTTGCTTTTTAATGTGGCAAGGTATCATCCGTACTCAACAAAGACCGCCGCATGAGCGAGCTACTCCTCGGGTGTGCGGACAGTTGCGATCATCGCCAGCCAGGGCTTGCACAATGCCGGAAGAGCATGGGCCCCGACCTTTAAAAAGGCGAAGATTCGCCAATTAGTGTTCTCAGTTTTAGGCCTTAGGAATTAGACCGACATTGGATGAAAATTAAAGTTTTTAATGTTCGTCATTTTTACTAAGTATTCGCTGCTTAAATTGCACTGGAACCACATTTCAGACAACCGCTCGATAAGAAGCAGAAACAAAATTTGGTAGTCGTGAACCATTATTCAAAATTCTCCGGCAGCGTTTGGCCGAGAAATTAGCCTGTGATGCCGTAGAGAGGCAAACTTAAAAAAGGGGGACAGCCCATGCCGTCCCTCCTTGCTTGCTGTTGCGCGGAGATTGGTTGCGACCCCTGTTGTGAAGACTCCAAGACCGGCTAGCTCAGCGGCCCTGGAATTTTGCGTTTACTGCAGTGTCAACGTGCCATTGATCAACGTCACCGAGTAGTTTCCAAGCGCGGGGCTCGGGTCCGCGGCGGGGATGATCGGGTACGTTCCAGCCGGGCTGGTCGAATCAGCCGTGGTGCTGTAAGACGCGGTGACTACGTCTGAATTCTTCAGGCCGGCAATGGTCCCGGTGAAGGTTGGGAATGGCCCGCCGACCGGTGCAGTAGCGTCATTGGCCTGAATGCTCAGAGGCGCTGGACTTACCGTAAGCGTTCCGTTGGTTGAAGTCACAACGTAGTTGGCGAGCTTGGCGGTTGGGTCAGCCAGGCTGGGCACGATTGGATACGTTCCCACGGGGCTGGTTGGATCAGCCGCGCTGCTGAAGCTGGCGGTGATGTTATCGCCATTCTTGATGCCGGTCAGAGTGCCGGTGAATGCCGGATTGGGATCGCCATAGAGCCTGCTGGCATTGGCAGCGACCACGCTCAGCGGCGCTGGAGCAACCGTGAGCGCGCCATTGTTGAGAGTTACCGAGTAGTTGCTCAGCTTGTTGTTGGGATCAGTCAGGGTCGGAATGATCGCATAATTTCCGACCGGGCTGGTTGGATCGGCGGCAGCCGAGAAGATGGCGCCGATTGTGTCGCCATTCTTCAAACCAGTGATGGTGCCGGTGAACGCTGGATTCGGATCGCCATATAGTCGGCTTGCGTTGGCTGCAGTCACAACCAGTGGGGCTGGGCTGATGGTGAGCGTTCCATTGTTGATTACGACCGTATAGTTCGCCAGCGCGCCAGTTCCGTTATCGGAGACCGCCGCTACGATCGCATACGTTCCCGCCGCGCTCGCCGAGGTAGCCGCGGTGCTGTAGCTGGCTGTGATGTTTTCGCCGTTCTTGATTCCCGTGATCGTTCCACTGAGCGTCGGAACCGCGTCGCCATACACCATGCTGGCATTGGCTACGGAAACAGTGAGCGTCGCCGGAACTATCGTCAGCGTATTGTTCGTTATCACCACGCTGTAGTTCCCCAGCTTGTTGGTTGGATCGAGCAGGGACGTAGTGATCGGGTAAGTTCCCGGTACGCTGGTAGCGGTTGCGGTGGTGCTGTAAACCGCGGTGATGTTATCGCCGTTTTTAACTCCGGTGAGCGTGCCAGTGAGATTGTTCGGATCGCCATAAGCGCGAGTTGTGTTAGCCGCAGTAGCAGTGAGCGGCGCTGGTGTAATCGTCAGCGTGCCATTGGTGAAAGTCACCGTGTAATTGCCAAGCTTATTCGTTGGATCAACCAGCGCCGGAGTGATGGGATAAGTTCCCACCGGGCTGGCGGCCGTAGCCGTGGTGCTGTAAGTGGCAGTGATGTTGTCGCCATTCTTGATTCCGGTGATCGTGCCCGTGAATGCCGGGTTGGGATCGCCGTAAACGCGAGTTGCATTAGCCGCTGCAACGCTCAGCGCAGCCGGTGTGATCGTCAGATTGCCGCTCACGAAGGTGAACGTGTAGTTCGCCGCTGAGAGCGTGCCCGTAGTGCAAGTGATGGGATACGTGCCGACCGCAGCCGTTGGATCAGCGCTGGTGCAAGCTGGGCTGCCGCTTACCACAGCCGAGGTCTCACCGTTGACGAATCCAGTAATGGTAAAGCTGAAGGCCGGATTCGGGTCGCCATAAATCCGCGTGGCATTGGCCGAAGTCACGGTCAAGACCGCGGGATTGATGACCAAAGTTGCGCTGCCAGAAGCGGCAGTGTTGTTTACGTCGCCGGCAAAGCTGGCCGTGACCGGATACGATCCCGCGCCGAGGCCAGTGATGCTGGCAGAAACTGAAGCAAGACCAGTTGCATCAGTGACTGCGCTGCCCGCGGGCGAGCCGTTGAGCGTGAAGCTCACCGTCTTGCCGGCAAGAGGACCGCCGGGTGTTGTGAGGACTGCTGACAGCGTCGTGCTCGCGCTTCCATACGTGGCGCTCGACGCGCTCACTGCCAAGCCCGCAGTTGCAGGCTGCGCAACAGTTACGCTGGCACTGGCCGAGTTGTTGGCAGCATTTGCGTCAACCGCTGAGCTGTTGCTGATGCTGACGGCATCCGTGGTTAGTGTGCCATCAGGAATTGCCGCGCCCGCTTGTGCAACCAGGGTGACAGTTTGCGTTTCGCCGCTCTGCAGCAGATAGAAGTTCGCTGCTGCCGAGCTGCCGATGCAAGCGCCGTTACCGGTCGCAGCACAGGAAACCAGTGTGAAGCCCGAAGGCAGGCTGTTGGTGATAGTTGCCGCCGCCGGATCAACACCGTTGTTCGTTACCGAGATTGTGTAGGTCACGTTCTGGCCGGCCACCACGTTGGGCGACGAAGCCGAAATCGCGACGCTCAGATCTGCGTTGCTGGCCATGCGCGGCGGATACGCAACCAGGTCTTGGATCTGGCCTGCGCTCGCAATCGCCACATCGCCAAGCTGTGCGAGCGAGCCCGCGCCGCCGATGCGGAACACCGCGACACCGAAGGTATCGTCAGCCACAAAGAGCAGGCTGCCGGAGCGGTCTGTTGCCATGCCTGCCGGAGCGTGCAGTGACGCCGCGCTGCCAAAGCTGCCGAGGTTGCTCAGGCTGCCGCC
>JASLFF010000119.1 GCA_030150795.1 Terriglobales bacterium
AATATGAGAACAAATTAATCTAGCGGAATTATTCCATTGTTAACGCTGGCGCATCTACCGCTGTGCTTTAATTGTTTATTGCGCCTTGACTGGAGTTAAGAAGTAGACGGCGTTTTCGGATTATCCTCTTGGTCCGATTGGCTTTTCCTTCCTGTGCTCACAACTCTTGAGCCTCAACTCCGGCCAGAGCCAAGTCCAAATGGAGGTCACAATGCCCACCGTGCTGACTGAAGCTCCCCAGGAAACGACTCCGCCGAATACAGCAGCGTTACCCGCCTTTAGTGCTCCAAGCGATAAGCCTGGCATGGGTGCGGTGCTTATGGATGGCGGCTGCTTGTATCGCGTCTGGGCGCCGAATGCTACGGCTGTGACGCTGGGTGGAGATTTTTTTCATTCCGGCAATCAGTCACCGATCGACTGGCAGGAAATCCCTTTGCAACGCGATGCCACGAGCGGCGAAGGCGCGTCTTACTGGTCGGCCTTTGTGCCGGGAGCGCTGCATGATTCGCACTACAAATTCCATATTCGCAATGATGCCGCGCCCGCGGAGTGGCGTGACCCGAAGGATAGTCCCGTCTCGTCGCACTGGAAACATGACCCGTATGCCCGAGACGCCATTTCTTTCAGCGGAAATTCCATTGTCGTGGACCGGAACTTTGACTGGTCAGGCGATAACTTCCAAATGCCGCCATGGAATGAACTGGTGATTTACGAGCTGCACATCGGCACATTTGGCCGCAATGAACCGAACCAGAAATCCGACTTTACTTCCGCAATTGGACGGCTCGATTACCTGCGCGATCTTGGCGTGAACGCGATTGAGGTGTTGCCCGCGTTCGACTTCGATACAGCCACTTCAATGGGATATAACCCCGGGCTTCCGTTTGCGGTGGACAATGCATATGGCGAGCTGAATGCGATGAAGAGTTTCATCAAGGAGGCGCACCGGCGCGGCATCGCCGTGATTCTGGATGTTGTCTACAACCACTTTGGGCCGGAAGGGCTCGATGAATGTCTTGGCAAGTTTGACGGTCAGTATCCTCCAGGCACACAAGGCATCTATTTTTACGAAGATGACCGTCGTCATACTTCGTGGGGCGACCGCCCTGACTTCGGGCGGGTCGAGGTGCGGTCATATATTCGCGACCACGCGATGACATGCCTGGACGAGATACGCGCGGACGGCCTGCGGCTTGATTCCACCGTCAACATCCGGTTTGACGATCTCGGTTTCAATCCCGAAGGCTTCACCCTGCTGCGGTACCTGGGTGAGGAGAAAAGAAAAAGTTCGCCTTGGAAAATTTTGATCGCCGAAGATTTGCAGAACGATGATACGCTGACGCGCAACGCGCTTTCAGGCGGCATCGGCCTGGACGCGCAGTGGGACAACTGGTTTTCAGGCCGGGTGCGCAACGCGATGTTCGCGTTCGACGACAACCAGAGAAATCCGCAGCAAGTGGCTGAGGCCACCAGCAAGTCTTATAACTCCTCGGGCGCTTTTCAGCGGGTGACATACACGGAATCGCACGACGACGCCAACCATGCCCGCATCCCCAGCCTGATTGACGGCAATAATCCGCAAAGTGTATTCGCGCTCCGGCGCGCCGCGCTTGGAGCAGCTCTTATGCTTACGACTCCCGGAATCCCGATGCTCTTTATGGGCCAGGAATTTCTGGAATCCAAGCCGTGGAATGACGGCACGGCGTTTGCGCTGGACTGGAGCCGGATTGGCAGTTTCTCCGGAATGGTGGAACTGCATCGGCGATTGATCCGCCTGCGGCGCAACCAGGACAATAACACGCGAGGGCTGTGCGGCGACAACGTGAATGTCTTTCACGTGAATCCTGAAGGCGTGATTGCGTTTCATCGTTGGGCGCAGGGCGGGCCAGGTGACGACGTGGTGGTTGTGGCCAACCTGAGCAACCAGCGATGGGACAGCTACAACGTCGGCTTTCCCCGCGAGGGCACATGGTACCTGCGCTTCAATAGCGACTGGCAGGGTTACTCGAACCAGTTTACGAACGTGGGTTATGACACTACGGCTGCCGCAGGCGGGAACCAAGGAATGCCGGCAAATGGAAATGTGGGTCTGGGGCCGTATGGCGTGATCGTTCTGTCGCAGTGAGCGCCCGGGAGAAGGCAAAACCTCACCGCGGAGGCGCGGAGACGCGGAGAAATCCCAGGAAAAAGAGAAACCTTTACCATGGATGAACACAGATTTGACGGATCTGGAGAACGGAGATTCAGCGGAGCAGAACCGTATGGCGTGATTATTTTGTCGCAGTGAGAGCGTCCAAAGAGAGCAAAAGCTCACCGCGGAGGCGCGGAGACACGGAGAAATCTCAGGAAAAAGAGAAACCCTTACCACGGATGAACACAGATTTGACGGATCTGGAGAACGGAGATTTCAGCGGAGCAGATCCAGGGTGGGTGAGATCGAATCGGAAGGCGAGAAGGTTTGCGTGGCCGGAAGACCAGCCGTGTGGAATAGGCAATCCTGCATCTTGATGGTCGATTTCTGAGAATTTAACTATGCTAACTACGCCGGCCTGTTCATTCCCAAAACCAACACACGCTCATTGCGTTTTCTCCTTGATTTCCCTGCCTGTCGGTCTTAGAATAGCGAAGAAAAAGGATACTGGTATAGGACGGTTTCACGGATAACCGCAGACTCTTCGAGAAAGGCACAAGGTCCCTCACTCCTACTCACGCGCTGAAGAAAACGCGCGTTTCGTTGACGGAGTTCGGGATGACGAGTCAAGAAAGATTAAATATCAGCATCGCGGCGCAACGGAGAATTCCGTTGCGTTTTGTGCTTTATGGGTTGCGACCCTCTGCATGCTTGGGATTGGGTTTGGGAGACCCTTGGGTCTGGAGTGACCCCCTAAATTGAGACAAGGAGTAAAGTCCCACTTTACAGTGAATGGAGAGTGGGATGGGAAAGCGACGACAGAATCGACGTTGGAGTCTGGAAGAGAAGCGAGGCGTGGTGCAGCGGATGGAGAGTTGCCGTCACCAGGACTTGGCCGATGAACTAGGGGTGGATCGGCGCCAACTCTACGCTTGGCGCATGCAGGTACGGCGCGAGGCAGAAGGGCCGGTAGGGGAGGGGCGAGAACAGCAGTTGGAGCGGGAAGTTCGCCAGTTGCGCGAAGCCCTGGGCAGGAAGGTGATGGAAGCGGATTTCTTGCGGGGTGCCTTGCGAAGAATCGAGGCTCGACGCCAGAGCAACGCAGGCAATGGCGCAACTGCATCTACGAAGAAATCGGACAAGTAGAGCAGGAGCAAGAGCACCCTAGGATCGAGTGGATGTGCCATGCGGCTGGAGTCAGCCGGGCGGGGTTTTATCGTGACTGGCAGCAGCGGCAACCGGGGAACGAAGAGATGGAGTTGCGGGCGCGAATCCAGAAGATCGCACTGCGGCATCGGCGTAATTACGGTTATCGTCGGGTGAAGAAAGAGCTGAAAGACGAAGGCTGGGTAGTGAATCATAAGCGGGTGGCGCGGATTATGGCGGAAGACAATCTGCTGGCGGTGCGGCGGCGCAAGTGGATCCTGACGACGGAGAGCCGCCATGATCTGCCGGTGTTTCGCAATCTGGCAGCGACCATGAAGCTGACGGGAATCAATCAGCTGTGGGTGGCCGATATCACCTACATACGTTTGCGGCAACAGTTTTTGTTTCT
>JASLFF010000125.1 GCA_030150795.1 Terriglobales bacterium
CCCAGACGCGCCTCAGCCCAAGCCACAGCAGCCGGGCCAGTTTCCGGATAGTGCCCCTCCAGCGCCGATTAACACACATCCAACCCAGCCTGAAGCAACGCCCATTCCAACGCCAGAGGCCCAGCGTCCCACGCCAGGCCAGGGTGGAGTTTCAGGTGGCCGTGACGAACTGTACAAGATGAGCGTGGCCGTAAACTTTGTACAAATCCCTGTGCGCGTGAAAGATGCCTCCGGAAGGCTCGTTCCCGGGCTCACGTCCAATGAGTTCAGAGTGTATGAAGACGGCGTGCTGCAACAGCTCAAGTTTTTTACTGCCGATGCGTTTCCGCTTTCGGCAGCCGTGGTCGTCGCCACGGACCTGCCTTCCGTGACCATGAAGAAGGTGAATGAATCATTGCCGGCCCTCATTGGCTCTTTCAGTGAAGTGGATGAAGTTGCATTGTATCGATATGGCCATACGGTGCAGCAGGTTTCGGGATTTTCCGGCGCGGGCAGTGTCTCTACTGCCAGCGTCAATCGCATCAAGCGTCCCGGACGCGAAAGTGGTCCACCCGTGGCGGGCGGGCCTTTTGGCGGAGGACCAAGCATTAACGGCCATCCAGTAACTGATCCCAACGCCACTGGCGGCAAGGCCGCGGACGTGCAGACGCCGCCGCGCGAATTCTATGTGCTGAATGACGCGATTCTAAGAGCGGCCCAGGACCTAAGCAAGCGCGACAAGACTCGCCGCCGTATTATCTTTGTCGTTAGTGACGGACGCGAGCAGGGCAGCAACGCCGGATACGATGAGGTGAGAAGAGTCCTGCTGGCCAATGGCATCAGCGTGTATGGCGTCGGCGTGGATACGGCCGCAATCCCGATTTACGACAAAGCCAATCGCATCCGCATCCCCGGCTTTGGGACAGGAAACATACTTCCCCGTTATGCCGCCGATACCGGGGGCGACATGGTGGCGGAATTCGATCGTCAGGGAATCGAACAGGCTTACGCCAAAATCGCCGACACGGCGCGCAATCAATACACGCTGGGATATACAACGCAGGCAACAAAATCGAGCGCCTTCCGGCCGATAGAAGTTCGCGTGCTGCGCCCGAACCTGAACGTGATTGCCAAGCAGGGATACTATCCGCTGCCGCCGCAGTCGTCGCAATCCGCGCCAAAACCTTAGTTACTTTGGTTCTTTGTGCCGGAGGTACAGGATTTGGTACTCCGGCAAAGAGCGTACAATTAGAAGCCGCCCCTTCTGCAAGTCCGTTATGATATAAAAAAGTCTTTCAGCAACATGGCCGTTCGGAACCGCAAGCGAGTTTTGCGCCCACCGATTGCTAGGAGAGTCTTGAGCTTTATTAACTTTGCCGCACGAGAAATTAACTGCAAGATCGTCTATTACGGCGCCGGTTTGGGCGGTAAGACCACGAACCTGCAGCATATTTTCGATAAGACGGTCGACAAACAGAAGAGCAAGATGATCTCACTGGCCACGGAAACGGACCGGACGCTCTTCTTTGACTTTCTGCCTCTCGACCTGGGGACTGTCCGCGGCTTCCGCACCCGATTCCACCTTTATACCGTTCCCGGCCAGGTTTTTTACGATGCCAGCCGAAAACTGATCCTGCGCGGCGTGGATGGCGTGGTCTTTGTGGCCGATTCGCAGGAAGAGCGCATGGATGCGAACATTGAAGCGCTGGAAAACCTGCAAGAGAACCTGAAAGAACACGGTTACGACTTCAAGAAGATCCCTTACGTCCTGCAGTTCAACAAACGAGACCTGCCCAGCGCCATGGCCGTGGAAGAGCTGAAGCGCGAACTGGCAAAAAAAGATGAGCCTACCTTTGAAGCGGTGGCGTTCCAGGGCAAAGGCGTTTTTGAGACGCTAAAAGAAGTGGCGCGCCTGGTGCTGATTGAGCTCAAGAAGGGCTGAGATACCGGTTTGCTCTGGATTTTGCTTCCCTACCTCCTGAAAACCCTTGCGTACACATTTCAAAACTTAAATTCAGTCAAAGCTAGTCAATTTATTGGATGAATCGGTGGCTGGAGAGAAGGTTTTTGAACGGCCCACGCGTCTTATGTTTAAAGGGTATCGACCCTGTTTTCCGTTTAAAAAATCAGAACGAACCGTTATGACGTGATGTAGGATTACGCACGATTTAGAAAGGAAGGCTATATGGCGACTAGAAAAATGGTAGCTATACCAGACAGTAAGAAGGCACCCTTCAGAAATGCCACTGTGCTGGGTCCCGCTCCCGCCGATGAGCGATTGGAAGTCACAGTAAGGTTGCGCCCAAGAAATCCGTTGCCTGCGGCGCAAAGCATGCTGCAACCCTCTTACGTTGCTCAGCAGCTTACACATGAGGAACTGGAAGCAAAACATGGGGCTGATCCTGCAGATATCGAAAAAGTGCGCGCGTTTGCCCAGGAAAACAATCTTACAGTAGTGCGCGCCGATGCAGCCCGCCGCAGCGTGATGCTGTCAGGCGTCGTCACTGATTTCAACAAGGCTTTTTCCCAGAACTTGAAGACGTATGCCTATGACTCGGGGACCTACCGTGGACGCACTGGTAGCATTCAGATTCCGGCTGAACTGGAAGATGTGGTGGAGGGGGTGTTCGGGCTTGATAATCGCCCGGTAGCCAAGAGACGCGGTGTAGCTCGCAAGACGAGCACCAGCGCCAAACCGCGCCCCTTTTCACCTCCCGAACTCGCCAAGTTGTACAACTTCCCCGCAGGTGTCGATGGGACAGGCCAGACTATCGCCATTCTGGAGTTGGGTGGTGGGTTCCGTCCCCAGGACCTTCAGGAATATTTCAGTGGTCTGGGGCTTCCAGTGCCGAAAGTCGTTCCTGTTTCAGTAGACGGGGCAAACAATTCTCCCACCACTGCAGACAGTGATGACGGAGAAGTGGTATTGGACATCGAAGTGGCAGGTGCAGTCGCGCCCGGAGCTAAGATTGTGGTTTATTTTGCTCCGAACGAAGCTACTTCCAACGGCTTTCTGGATGCTCTGACAAAAGCCGTCCACGACACAGAAAACAACCCTTCCGTCATCTCCATCAGTTGGGGCGGCCCGGAAGACACATCCAATTCCGGCTTCCAGAAACAATTCGATCAGGTGCTGCAGGAGGCTGCGCTGTTGGGAATTACCGTTTGCATAGCCTCCGGCGACGATGGCGCGGCTGATATGGGCCCGCGCGTCTGGGACGGAAATGCGCATGCGGATTTTCCAGCCTCGAGTCCATTTGCATTGGGTTGCGGTGGCACTCGCGTGCTGGCGAACAAGGGCGCCATCACCAGCGAATCCGTCTGGAACCAGAACAAAGCTGATCTGTCAGCTAATGCAGGACCGGACGGTTCCTTTGGCTCCGGCGGGGGCGGCGTAAGTGAAGTATTTCCACTGCCTGCGTACCAGAATAGTTCGAAAGTCCCCAAATCCGTGAACTCTTCAGCTTTCCCCGGCCGAGGCGTGCCCGATGTTTCAGGCGCTGCAGACCCAGCCACCGGATACAACATCCAGGTGGACGGTCAAACGTTTCCAGAGGGCGGCACCAGCGCCGTGGCCCCGCTCTGGGCAGGCTTGATCGCGCTCATCAATCAGAAGTTGAAAGGCCGCGTCGGTTTCATCAATCCACAACTGTATTCGCTGCCGGCTAACTCAGGCGCTTTCCGGGATGTGGTGGCCGGAAACAATCGCGTTAGTTTCAAAAAATTCAAAAAGGTCGGCTATGATGCGCAGAAAGGCTGGGACGCATGTAGCGGACTTGGCAGCGTTGACGGTACGAAACTGGCAGGATTGCTTAAGATCGCAAGCACACCCCAAAAGCATCGCGCCGCAGCGTCATAAAGAGAAGGGTTATTCAACAGAAAAAAGCCGGGGAAATCCCCGGCTTTCTTTGTTTCGTCTCGCAGCCACTATTGCGATCTCTCGCGCCCGCCGGACACTTTCCCAATTCGGGAAACCAGCTCTCATTAATCAGTTGAACAACCAAACTTTGTTCATTAGTCTTTTCTCATATAGATGTTGTGC
>JASLFF010000146.1 GCA_030150795.1 Terriglobales bacterium
CGGATTCTGGCGTCTGAAAGCGGCCATAACACGATTTTTGACCTCCAGGTGGGCGGCGAAAAGACCAAAGCGATGATCGTGGACTGGCAGTATGAGCCGATCCGCGGCAGCATTCTGCACATCGACCTGAAGCGCATTGCCATGGATGAAAAGATGCGCGTGATGGTGCCGATCCATCTGGTGGGCGAAGCCCCGGGCGTGAAGCAGCAGGGCGGAATCATGGACCAGATTATCCGCGAAGTTGAAATTGAGTGCCTGCCCGGCGACATCCCAAGCCACATTGATGCGGACGTTTCTGCGCTGGAATTTGGCGTGGTGCTGCGCGTGAAAGACCTGCCGCACGGCGGCAAGCTGAAGTTCATTACTCCTGAAGACCAGGGTGTGGCGCACGTAACGGCAGTGAAGGAAGAAGTTGCGGCCACTCCGGATGCGGCAGCGGCAGATGCGGCAGCGGGTCCGGCTGAGCCTGAAGTCATTAAGAAGGGCAAGCAGGAAACGGAAGAGGGCGCTGAAGCCGAAAAAGCTCCTGCCGGCAAAGAGAAGAAGTAGCCGCGGTGAAGCTGATCCTTGGGTTGGGAAATCCTGGTATCGAATACCAGTTCACGCCCCACAATATCGGCTTTCTTGCCGTTGACCGGATCGCCGAGCAGTGCGGAGTCATGATCGATAACCGGCACTGCAAGGCGCTGACGGGCAGGACCAGAATCGGAAACGAAGAGGTCCTGCTGGCCAAGCCGGAAACTTACATGAACCTGAGCGGCATGTCAGTACTGGAGCTGACCAGGAAATATGAAGTTGATCCGCAGCGGGACTTGATGGTGATCTATGACGAGCTTGACCTGCCGCTGGGAATGATCAGGATCAGGGCACGGGGATCGTCGGCGGGGCACAACGGAATGCAGTCAATCATTAACGCGCTGCAGACGGAAGAGATTGGGCGGATCAGGATTGGCGTAGCGCCAGACGATCCGAAAAAAGGCGGAGCGAAATATATACTCGCGCCTTTTCGCAAGTCGCAGATGGTAGCAGTGGATGAAGCGCTGGATCTGGCTGCCGAAGCGATACAGGTGATTGTGAATGAAAACATTCTGATCGCCATGAATAGATTCAACAAAAGGAACAAGAGTAACAGTGAAGAAACCGAGGGTACTTAGTATTTGGTAATTGGTATTTCGCTAAGTACCAAATACCAAGTACCAAGTACCCGGAGAGCGGAGAGGCAAATGCAAAGATCCTATGAAGTAATGTTTATCGTACGGCCTGACCTGTTGGAAGAAGACATGGACAAGCTGATCACAACGCTGCAAGGCCATGCCACCACGGCCGGGGCAACGATACAAAACACAGAAAAAATGGGAAAGCGCCGTCTGGCCTATGACGTCAAGAAATTCTCTGACGGCCAGTACGTTCTGTTTGTGCTGCAAGCTGACGGCAAGGCCATCCATGAACTGGAGCGCCGCCTGCGCGTCTCTGAGCCGGTGATCAAGTTCATTACCGTGCGCACCGACGAAGAAAAACAGCGTCTGGACAAGGTACGCAAACTGCGTGAAGCCAAAGTGAAGAGACCGCCGGCAGGATCGCAGCCAGCGGAAGCGGCGGCAGAAGCAATTAGCAATTAGCAGTTAGCAATTGGCAATTAGCTTTTGGCTCTTAGCTATTGGCTTTTAGCTTTGACTCGTTACTTATCGCTGCTTCGATGATGCGCCGAGTTGCAAGCTAACAGAATTTCAAATCCGGGACTCGTTTAACGACGGCGGGATTTGTACATAGAAAAAGATCTGCGCGCTCAGGGAGCGTGCTGTTTGAAGGAGAAACATGGCTGACGACAATCAGGAAGTATCAACACCATCACCACGGCCGCAGGGCGGAAGGCCGGATGGCCCGCGGCCCGATCGTGGACCGGGCGGACGCGAAGGCGGCGGCGGACGGAAATTTTTCCGTCGCAAGAAGGTCTGTAAGTTCTGCGTGGAAAAGATCGACGACATTAACTACAAAGACGTGCGTTTGCTCGGGCAGTTTGTGGCGGAACGGGGCAAGATCGTTCCTCGGCGGCTGACCGGGGTATGCACGCCGCACCAGAGGCGGCTCACGTCGGCGATTAAGCGGGCGCGCAATATTGCTTTGCTGCCGTTTGCCGCGCGGTAGAGCATGATTCACCGCGGAGGCGCGGAGAAGAACTGGGTATTTACCTCAGCGGCTAAAGCCGGAAGCTAATGGGGACTTACCGCAGGCATAAATGCCTGCTCCACCCCGTGATGGAAACGAGTTTTTGAGGTTGAAGCTATGCTCAACCCCGTGGGCAAAACAAGCGTTTGAGGTTGAAGTCCTGCTCAACCCCGCCGATGGACAGAGTATTCAAAGATATCTGCAATAAAGATATCTGCAATAAAGATATCTGCAATAAAGATATCTGCAATATTGAAAGCCTATCCACCGGTCGGTTGATGAAGTAATGAGAGATGCAGTGGCATCGCGAGATTTTTTACTGGAGATTCTGAAATGGAAGTCATTCTGAAAGAAGATGTTCCGAAACTGGGCCACCGTGGCGAGGTAGTGAAAGTCGCTGAAGGATATGGCCGCAATTACCTGTTGCCGCACAAGCTGGCCATTGAAGCCACCACGGCCAACCGCGCCGTGATCGAGCAGATGAAGCAATCCGCCGTGCGCAAGACAGCGGTGGAAAAAACCGCTGCTGATGCGCTGGCGCAACAACTGGACGGCACCGCGTTGAGCTTCCACCGCAAAGTCGGCGAGAAAGACCACCTGTTCGGGTCGGTCACCACGTCTGACATTGCGGAAGCGCTGGAGCGCAAAGGCTTCAACATCGACCGTCGCAAGCTTCAGCTTAACGAGCCCATCAAGAGCCTGGGCGAATTTGAAGTGCCGGTGCGCCTGCATCGCGACGTGACCAGCAAGATCAAGGTCACGGTGGAAAAAGAAGCGGAAGCCTAAGCGGAATTGCCAAAGATTGCCGAAATTGAAAAATCCAGATGATTGGCAATACGACGATCCAGGTAATG
>JASLFF010000202.1 GCA_030150795.1 Terriglobales bacterium
TTCATACTTATGCGCTTCAAAATAATCCTTCGACCGCTTGGCCCACCGCAACGTCATCTCCATGGACACCCGCGCCCGTTCCCGCTCTGCCGGATGCTCAGTGCATTCGTCGAAGGCCATCACAATGTCCGCGCCCAGCGCAATCTGGATTTCCATGGACCGCTCCGGCGTAAACAAATGCGAAGTGCCGTCCAGATGCGACCGAAAACTCACGCCTTCTTCCTTTACTTTGCGCAACTCGCTCAGGCTGAAAACCTGGAAGCCGCCTGAGTCGGTAAGCAAGGCGCGGTCCCAGCTCATGAATTTGTGCAAGCCACCCAGCTTGCGCACCAGCTCGTGTCCGGGTCGAAGATATAAGTGATAGGTATTGCCGAGAATGATCTGTGCGCCCAGATCCTCCAGAATGTCCTGCGGGACAGCTTTTACCGTTCCCGCCGTGCCAACGGGCATGAACGCGGGCGTTTCCACTTCGCCGTGGGCGGTGTGGATGCGCGCTTGCCGGGCAGAGCCAGCCTGGGCTTGGATTGTGAAGGGAAGAGTCACACAGACTATGGTACAAGCTCTTTTCTGAAATTCTGAACGAGGCGAGGAATCTGTTTTCTTTCTAGCGGTAACGGAACTTTTTTGCGTGCTAACTCTAAAATCATTTCGAACAATCTAAAAGAACACTTCCGGTGAAACGCGAAAACGGCGGCTAAGCCGTTTAATGTGCTCGCGTGTCATTTCCCTTTTTCCATTTAAAACTGCTGAGACGGTGCTTTCTGCTCCAAATACATCAACCAGGTCTTTTTGTTTTAGGCCGTTTGATTCCATTAATTCGGAAAGCACCTCTGTTGGCGTTGCCGCTTTAAGCTTGTAATTTTGATCTTCAAAATTCTCGATTAAGAGCGTGAGCAATTCTGCCAATTTTGCTTCCGCCGGACTCCAATTCCGGCTACGGCGTTCCAGCTTCTCGAGGGTCGCAATGAAGCGCTCGTTCTCATCTTCAGTGTGGATCACACTGGGCAGGGTTTGAGCCAGCAAGCGTGCATACTCAGGAGTCTTAACGGCCAGAGCAGTCATTTTTCCATCCTCCTTTCGTGTATTCAGCGTGCGTTAACACATACCGAATAAATATCTTCTTCGTCCGATAATTGATCCAGGCAATCAACCGGTACTTATTGCCCTTGATATTAAAAAATGTGCACTCTCCGAATATATCGGCGCTCGACCATGTGATTCTTACCTCTGCCAGGCTTTTCCAGGCTGCTTTTCGGGCGATGCGATACCAAGCATCTAGACTCGCGCTGACCTCAGCGTGGGCAACTGCCGCTTGCTTGAGCTTTTTCCGGCTTATTATGCGCACTTGTGCTTTCTTAATAGCTTCGCATTCTGCGAAGATCGTATAATAAGCCTTCGCAAAATGCGAACTGTGTTTGGACCGTGGGAATGCGGGCCGATGCAAGTAAAGGACTAATCCACCCACCACGCCGCTAGCGCCAGCACAATGTAAGCCCCCAGCGCTGTCATCGCGGCCGCATGGTCGCTCGGCGGCGGCGGGAAGAAGAATGTCCCAAAAAGTTGCAGGGCCGCGAGAAAAATCACAAATCCAAGGAGCCGACCTCTATGCGCCGCAGTTCGATACAGCATGGCCGCGCCGCCGAACAATACAGCCATTTCCAGCGCAAACGCGGCCCCGCGATAATTCCACATGCCAAATCCCATCTTGCCTACGCTGTCATAAAGCGAAAGATCGGGTCGGTGCACGATCAGGTCAAGAATCCAATGTGAGAAGACCGCAGCGGCCAGAATCAATCCTGTGCGCACTCCGCGAAGATTTGGCACCAACTGGCAGACCAAATACGCTAGCGATGACCAGCACAGTACGCCCAGCAGACTGTGCGTGTAAGGCATGTAATAGAGATCGAGCGCGTTGGAGGCCGTGATGCCGGGAACGATCCGCACCTTCTCAATCCCCAGCAGAACAAAGATGCTCCACATCACATCGATCCATTGCACGGCAAGGAACAGCAGCCAGAGCGGAATGCGCTTGTCACCGTTCTGATCGCCGGATTTACCGGAGAGAGATTTACCGGCGAAGCTAAAGCTGTAATGTCCTGTGAACAAAGTATCTCCCCAGATTTGTCTTTCTGAAATCTCGAGCGAAGCGAGAGATCCCTATAGCCACCAAGATTTCTCGAAATGCTCGCTTAATGTTCCTTTGTGATCATATGGATCCCTCCCCTTCGGCAAGCTCAGGGTCGGGATTTCAGAGAAAAGCCATGTTCGCGATGTCAACTTACTTGCCATGCCGCTTAGCGTGCCGCTCCGCCACCTTTGCCGGATTCACAATGGCCCGCGTCACCGTCCCGCGTCCAATCTCTGCCTTGCCGTTGTGTGCTGTGACGCGGAAAATATAGAACCGCTCGTTGTGCGACTCCAGCACCGCCTCGGTTTTTACGTGATCGCCAATCGTGGTCGGGGCGCGATGCTCAATGTTGATGGCCGTGCCCACACTGATCTCGCCTTCATCCAGAAAAGGCAACATGGCGTTTGCCGCTGCCCATTCCATCAAGCCAATCATGTTGGGCGTGGAATAAATTGGCGGCAACTTGTCATTGTGGTGGTTAAGCGTGTGCTTGTGCTCAACAGTCTCTTCCGCCTGCCCGCGAATGCCCAGAGGGACCTTTTTTGCCATGCAGAGAATCTATCAAAGTCTCTGCCGGCGGTGAAAAGACGGCACGAAAAAAGAAGGCCGGGCAGCGGTGGCCCGGCCTTAAAAGCTGTCTCAGCGGAGTTTAGTGGCGATCGTGGTCGTGGTCCCGATCACGATGGCAGCGAGCCCGCGCGTTTTCCAGGTCACGACGGCGGCTTTCCGCCTGGCGGCTGTGCTCACCATGCTTGCGTTCCGCGTCATGCAGCTTGTTCTCTGCGTTGCGGATTCGCTCTTCGCACTTTCTATCGTCATCGCGATCAAGTGCCCGCGCGGGAATTGCCCCGCCCAGGAATGACAAAATCACAAACGCGGCAATAAGTGTCCTGACTTTCTTAAACATGTTTCCCTCCTCGGATTGCGTTCTCAATCTTACCTTCTTTTGGATGCATACTGGGTGTTTTGACAGGGGCCAATAAAAAAGTAATTGATGTGACGCTTACCTATCCGAGTGGGGAAAGCGCATCATGCGTTGCTGCTCCGCCGTCAGGGATTCCCACGTGGCGCGTGGAAGTTCTTCCACGTCGCGGCTTGCATCTGCATACCAGCGGCGAACGTAGCGGATTGTAACGAGCGCACGGGGCAAGTCAGTCGTATTGGGGGTACCTCGATGCAACGCCCATGGATGGCGAATCAGGACGTCACCGATTTCCAGTGGGACGGCCTGCATACCAATCTCGCCGGTCTCGACCGCTCGAAGCGCGTCCATTCTCTTCATGCGATGAGTACCTGGCGCAATTTCGATAGGGCCGTGCGCCTGGGTGATCCGCACCAACCCAAAACTGACGATCAAAACGTACATAGGGAGCGCAAGGTCAGGGGCCTCGGGAAAGAGCGGCTTCTTGTAGTCCGCATGTACACCTTGGTATTCCGATCCGCGCAGAGGCACATCGCACCCCCACTGGTCAGCTACGACCTGGTTCCCCATAAGCTCTCGCACGATGCACAATACGTCATCGTCAAAGAAGAATTGTGGAACAAAAATTGGCAGCTCGAAAGGCATTGGGAGAAAATGGCGCTGGGTGCCCCGGTTCGTCGCATGGCCACTGTTGAGATACGTAAGAAGACGCGGCCAGAACGCCTGCCGGCAAGCCTCAACCAGCGCCGGCGGGAAGTGGTTTCTGAGGATGCAAAAGCCCTGTTCCCTGATCTCACTGATTCTTTCGTGAAGTGACTCAACGGACGCCATTAAAAACCTCCCGTTCAGTCGGCCCCTTGGGCGTTTTTCCAAAGCAGCTTACTGTCAGTGATTCCGCATCACCTTTTTGTCTCGCCCGCTCTGTATAATGAGAAGTTGTCTTCATGAGATCGAATCAAGCAGTGAATTCCGCAACAAAAAAGAACAAGATACGCTCTACCACGGTAGTGTGCGTGCGCCGCGGCAATAGTGTGGTAATGGCCGCTGACGGCCAGGTCACTCTGGGCGAAGGCGTGATTAAACACACGGCACGCAAGATCCGGCGACTTTATAACGACAAGATTCTGGCCGGCTTTGCTGGCTCTACGGCAGACGCTTTTTCTCTTTTCTCTCGGTTTGAAGCGAAACTGGAGCAATACCACGGCAACCTGGGACGCGCAGCCGTCGAGCTGGCTAAAGAGTGGCGTACAGACAAGATGTTGCGCCACCTGGAAGCGCTTCTGCTCGTGGCCGATAACACTCTGACTTTTCTTATCAGCGGAGCCGGCGACGTGATTGAGCCTGATGGCGGAGTTGCCGCTATCGGAAGCGGTGGCTCATACGCACTGGCGGCGGCGCGAGCGTTAATAGATAACACTGACCTTCCTGCCCGCAAGATCGCTGAAGAGGCCATGAAGGTGGCGGGAAAAATCTGTATCTTTACCAATGAGAATTTCACCATCGAGGAACTCTCGGCTGTGCCGGAAAAGGCGGGTGCATCAGTCCCCGCACATTGAGTCCAATGGCAGGCTATTCAGGAACGCCGCTCATCCAGAAAATCGGGATCAAGCCCGGTCACCGGATCATCCTGCGCAACCATCCGGCCAGCTTCGTTAAAGACCTGGGCAAGCTTCCTGATGGAGCAAAAAGCGCGGACAGGATTTCCGGCAACGCCAACGTTATTGTTTATTTCACTGACCGGCTGGCGGAGTTGCAGAAGGATTTTGCCCGGCTCTCCACTGCCTTGGTCCCCGATGGCATGCTGTGGATTAGCTGGCCCAAGAAAGCCAGCGGACGCCAAACTGATCTGACGGAAGATGTCGTTCGTCGCGTCGGGCTTGAATGCGGTCTGGTGGATGTGAAAGTTTGCGCCATCGACGAGACGTGGTCAGGATTGAAGTTTGTGATTCGAGTGAAAGACAGGAAATAAGCAGTTAGCAGCTGGCGATTAGCCAAAGCGGAAAGAATAGACACGAACGAAGCCGCGAGGCCCGTGGCCGCCGAGCGGCTTGACGCAAGGCTGATAGCACTTGTTTCGTGAGAGAACGTCAAAGCGGTTTGGAGCGAAGCGACAGGAGTAAAAGATGGCAATCTATCTACCCAGCGTGGCCGACGAAAGCGACGTCCTGCTGGACGATCTTACCCCCAAAGAAATTGTTTCTGAATTAGATAAATACGTAGTCGGCCAGCATGACGCCAAGCGCGCTGTGGCCATTGCGCTGCGCAACCGCATGCGCCGGCAGAAACTCCCGCCAGACATCGCGGAAGAGATCATGCCCAAAAACATCATCATGATCGGGCCTACAGGCGTGGGCAAAACAGAAATAGCACGCCGGCTCGCCCGTCTGGCGAACTCGCCATTTCTGAAAGTCGAAGCTTCCAAGTTTACTGAAGTCGGCTATGTGGGCCGTGACGTTGAGTCAATGATCCGTGACCTCGTCGAAATCGCTATCGACATGGTGCGCGAAGAGAAGCTGGAAGAAGTCACGGAAAAAGCCGAGCAGCAGGCGGAAGAGCGGTTGCTCGACCTGCTCCTGCCGTCAACTCCTGCGGCAACAAATTCCACCGCAGGTTTTGCGTTGGTGACGGAC
>JASLFF010000138.1 GCA_030150795.1 Terriglobales bacterium
TCGCGTGCGTTGAGGCTGGGAAGATTGAAGCGTTTTTCCACGAACTTTAACACTGCTGTGTAGTCCATGGGCGTGTGAGAAACATAGTGCGGCTTGGCGAACGGCGACACGATAATCAGCGGCACACGGAATCCAGTCCGCACAAAATCGTCATCGGGATCATGTCCCGCAATCAGGTCTCTTGGCTTGATTCCGTCAGGGTTGGGCACGTGCATGATAGTTGCGTCAGTAGAATATTTACCCGCGACTACCGCTTGCCCCGAAGCCCCGGCTGAAAGTTCCAGGATCGGCCGCCCATCGATCATCGGGCTTACATGGTCAAACAAGCCGCCGTTTTCATCAAAGGTCTCAATGAAAATTGAATCTTTCCATGAAGGGCTGTTGATCAGCGCCACGAACAGAGAATTTACGAAGGCCGCTCCGGGCTGTATGTTGTTGGTCTTTCCCGGATGCTCGTCGCGTCCTGATGAAAAGCCGGGCTCGATGTACGAGAAAGCCGGCAGAGTATTGTTTTGCACGTCCGTCAGAAACTGAGAGATGGGGACGATGTGATCTTGCACCGTGGTCACGTAGGGCTGGAAGTTGCGCAGGCTCGTAATCAGCTTTCCATCCGGCTGGCGATCGACGGAATAAATCTTCCATGAAATGCCTGCCGCGTCCAAAAGCTGAAAGATCGTCTTCGCCGTGAGCGTGGTGTTTGTATCTTGCGGAGGATGCACCAGCCCCTGCGATGTTGCCGCCATGGCGTAGAGCCGGGTGTCTTCCGTCTGTGCAGGCTCAGGATTATAGAAACGATCAGAGGTGGCAAATTGAGTGGCGAACCAGTATGGCGACGGCAAGTCTGACTGATTGTAATAACCCATGGAGCGCACACCCTTGGTATCGGGGTCGCCATCAAAAATTGCCAGGCCCGCCGCAGTGTGGACAAAGCCATCCAGCAGAAGAGGGGCACTGTCACTGGTATCAAAGCGATTGGCGTTGCCGTGGCTCTCCAGCCATGCTGCCGTCGTGTTGTAGATGCAACTGGTCCCCAGATGAAATGTTCTTATCTGTTGAGTGTCCGGGGAATCAGTGGGATTAGTGAAATCGGTTTCCAGATCGTCAGCGTCCCGTCCCAGGCCTAAGCTGGCGCGATAATCATTGATCTTTCCAAAGTACGAGTCGAAAGACCGGTTCTCCTGCATCATGAAAATGATGTGGTTCACGCTCTGGAGTGAACCTGCAGGAGTGGGAGACGCTGCCGGTGCCGGAGTGGGAGAGGGATTTGTGCTGGCGCCAAGTCCCTGGCAGCCTGTGAGCATTGAGAGAGACAGCACGATAAAAACAGCGGCGAATGCGATTTTTTCCAGCTGAGTCATAGGGCCTTGCATGGACTGGTTGTCCGCAACTGCCAGAGGGTCAAGAGTGATGCAAAAAAGAAGCAGCAACTCTGTTCACAAGGTGAGATGTCATCCCTTGGGGCAAAGTTGGATGCTGCTGGATTTACCTAGTTTGACATCCCAAGCAGGTGTTCTGACATCTGAGGTTTTTAGCTGCTCTCAACCCAGTTTTTGGTTGAGGACAAACTTCGTTTAAAGGACCCTGGACCGTAATGAGAATTGCAGTAGTAGGATCAGGTTACGTCGGGCTGGTTGCAGGCGCCTGCTTCGCTGAATTAGGCCATCAAGTTGTTTTAGTCGATAACGATGAACGCAAACTTGCCGAGCTCCAGCGCGGCGAGTGCCCTATCCATGAAAAATTCCTTCCTGAACTGCTTGAGCGCCATCGCGGCAAAAGCCTGGATTTCACAGGCGATCTTGCCGATGCCGTGCGCCGCAGCCAGCTCATTTTCGTTGCCGTGGGAACACCGCCCAAAGATGATGGTGACGCCGATCTTTCTTATGTCGAATCAGTCGCCCAGGGGATTGCCTGCGCCATTGACGACTATAAGGTCATTGTCGAAAAGAGCACGGTCCCGGTTTATACCAACAGCTGGGTAAGAAAAATCATGCTGCTGAATGGCGCGCCGGCTGAGCTGTTTGATGTGGCTTCCAACCCGGAGTTCCTGCGTGAGGGGACCGCCGTGGCTGACTTCCTTTATCCTGACCGCATTGTGGTGGGCGCCGATAGCGATCGTTGCGCCGACATGCTGGCTGAAGCGTATCAGCCCTTGGTGGACGGCAGCTATTTCAAGAAGCCTGATGCCATTCCTGGTCCCGTGACCGGCCCGTTTCAGGCAAATCTGCTCCGCACCAGCGCCAAGAGCGCGGAGCTGATCAAGCATGCCTCGAACGCGTTCCTGGCGATGAAAATCTCCTTTATTAATGCAGTAGCCAGTGTTTGTGAAGCAGTAGGAGCAGATGTGGAGCAGGTGCGTGAGGGAATCGGGACAGATTCCCGCATTGGCCGGCGCTTTCTCTCTCCCGGCGTCGGTTACGGCGGCTCCTGCTTCCCCAAAGACCTTCTGGCGTTCCGTTCCGTAGCCCGCGAGAACGGCTGCCATTTTGGACTGCTGGACGAAACAGTAAGAGTGAATGAAGAACAGCGTAACCGCTTCCTGCGCAAAGTGCGCAAAGCCCTCTGGACGTTAAAAGGCAAGAAGCTGGGTGTGCTTGGCCTGGCATTCAAGAACGGCACTGACGATTTGCGTGAGTCCCCGGCAGTAATGATTATTAAGGCGCTGGTGAAAGAAGGCTGTTCGGTTACCGCCTATGATCCGGCCGCCATGGAACGGGCCGCAGAGGAATTTGGGCCGACCAGCTCAGTAAAATTCGCTGCCGGTCCTTATGAAGCCCTGGAAGGCGCTGATGCCTGTCTGGTCCTTACAGAGTGGGAAGACTTTGCTGCTCTTGACCTGGCTCGCGTTAAACAACTGCTGCACTACCCGATTGTGGTGGACGGCAGAAACCTTTTCAAACCGGCTTCAATGGAAGCCGCAGGCCTTAATTATTACAGCGTGGGACGCCCTGATGTTGTGGGTGAGCGCGCAGTGGCAATCAAGGCTTCATTGAAAGCAGAAGCAGCAAAACAGAATGAAGCAGCCTAGTCTTTCCTGAGGCCGTGAAGCGCGGTTCACGGCCCTTCGCAGAGACTCAGGTAATGAAACGGACATCAGCAAGAGCTTTGGGAGTCGGGCCATGCTTTCGGTTGTAGTTCCTATATATAACGAAGAGGAAAACATCGTTGCTTTTCACTCCGCGATACGCTCCGTAATGGAGAGTATGGAAGAGCATTGGGAAGTTGTTTACGTGAATGACGGCAGCAGAGATAAGTCACTCTCACTGCTGGTAGACATCCAAAGACGCGACCCACGCGTGATAGTTGTGGAGTTTTCGCGTAACTTTGGCCATCAGGCGGCCCTGACGGCAGGACTTCAAATCGCCAAGGGTGATGCCATCATGCTCATGGATGGCGATTTCCAGGACCCGCCTGAAGTTTTGCCTCGCATGGTAAAGGCCTGGAAAGATGGCGCGAAAGTAGTCATCGCCGAGCGCTCCAGCCGCGCGGAAACCGGCCTTCGCGGCAAGCTTTTTCCCTTATTCTATAAAGTCATGGGACTGATCTCGGATTTTCCCATTCCTCTGAACGCGGGGATTTTCGGCCTGCTGGATCGTCAGGCAGCCGATGCCATCAATAATCTTTCTGAAGGCAACCGCTATCTCCCCGGCTTGCGCGCATGGGTCGGCTTCCCGACGGCAATTGTGTATTACGAGCGGGCCGGACGGGCTGCGGGCGAAGCCAAACAAACGCTTCCCCGGCTCTTTAAATACGCTATGGACGCGATTTTCAGCTTCAGCTATAAGCCCTTGCGGCTGGGAATGGTCCTGGGCGGAATCGTGCTGGCGTTCACACTGTTTCTCTCGGTCGTGAATCTGGGCAACACCGTTTTCCATCTGAAATTTTTCGGTGTGATACCTGGAGCAGGACACATTGGGACTCTTCTCGCCATCCTCTTTCTGGGCAGC
>JASLFF010000301.1 GCA_030150795.1 Terriglobales bacterium
TTGTCCACCCAGCACACAATCACATCGCACCCTTTCGGGTTGTGCCCATGTTTCAGGAAGTTCCGGCTTTCAAATTCAAACTCAATCCTCACCCGCTGCCACTGGCCGCGCGCCACTCTCCGCATGGCCTCGCAGTCAGGAAATTCCGTCTGTATCCGATGTACTGTGAACCCCAACATGCGCGCTGCCAAGCCAAAGGCAAACACCACGCCGGCTTCGTTCACCGGCGCATACGCCAGCTCCGGCAGCCCCAGCGGATCGCCATAGATTGGCCGGTCGCGCAGCACAATCTCTTTCTGTGACCGCCGGCCTTTTACCGGCTGCAACGCCTGGCTCTCTTTTTCGCCATCAATCATCGCCAGCACGTCCCACCACTCCTGGTCCACTCCGTCCTTGCGCGCAAATTTAGCAAACGCCTCCGGCACGTCCTTCCACCGCCGATATCTGGTCTGAAATGGCACATTGCTGAACCTGCCGGCGCGTTCGTATTCATATACGCTCGGTATCTTGCCCAGCTTGCGCGTTGCTGCTGCCCAGTCCAGCATCAGCGCGGACTCCGGTTGCGCCATGCCCGGCCCGCCGGCCTTCAGCCCGGCCGCCGCCAGCGCTTTCCGCCAGCTTCCAAACTGTTCATAAATGAAGTGCCGGGTCACCTTCGTCTTGTGCGTGATGTCGCGGATGCTCGGGTTGCGGCCATTGTCTTTCGCAAAACTGCGGATCGTCTTCACGATTTCATTCTTTGTCATGGTTTCTCTCTCGGAGGAATTTTCAAGAAATTCAAAACTCACTTCTCAGGCAGATTTGGGACTTGGTTCGGGCAAAACAGATGGGCAAAACAGACGGTTTGGGGAAAAACAAAAGCCACCCGCGTTCTGGGTGGCTGGTCAGTTTTGATTTTTTTGGACCGCAGGCGCCCTCGCCTGCGAATCCGGGTCTAAATATTAACGATTGCCCAGGGCAACCACACAGGAGCTAACGGCTAATGGCTAAGGGCTAAGGGCTGCTCTGCCGCCCCTACTTATATATGCACTCAAATTGGCAATCCCGGGACATGTTTTTCAATATTTATTTTTTTATCTCATCCATCTCCACTACCAATATGTCTGATAACACGTTCATGCCCCTCCAACGACCTGCTGTCCCGAACCGAAGCGCCACACAATCCCGCCGTATGAACTGTTTTTGGCGCGCGTAGGTGAGGGATCTGCTCCGCTGCTCTTAAGGGCCATACAACACCGCGACCCAAAAGACCCGCGAAGCAGATTCCTCAGCCTTGCCGCAATCAGAACAGAGAAATGGATCAGCAATTCTGGCTCGGCCTCGGAATGGCATCTCTTGTTTTGGCGGTTTCCCGACGCAAGACACGCGTCAGGATACGAGTTTACTCGTGCCGCACCGAACTTAATCTGATTGAGCTTTAGCCCCGGAATCTTTGATGTCCGATAACCGGCTTTCGGATCCTCCGAGAAAAATAGAAATGCTCTTCAGGGCTCTATGAACCTGCCACCGCATGAATCAGGGCCGTTAGGCCCGTTGCGAAGTTAGCCCACTCTGGAGGCGAGCGCACGCGAAGCCGGAAGGGTGGGTAAGCATGAGAAAGCGAATGAGCCCCGGAGGGGCGACACAGTTTCTTTCCGAAGTTTGGAGCGAAGCCAGAAATCCCTTCCACCGATTTTTAAGCCTATGTCCGTGGGGAACCGATTTTTCAATTGTGACCAAATGGAATACCGCGTGGCTGTTTGTTGTTGAATTCCGTTGGGTGGGTGGTTGAATCAAAATGCAAAGCCATCCTACTACTCAGGGACGGCTTGGATTTTTCAGCTCGTGCGCGGGATTGCAAGAATGACAGCCGTTTAACACAAAGGCTAATTGCCAGTTGCTAATTGCTAGCTGCTGCTCCGCAGCCAGCCTCTACTTATATAAGCACTCAAACCGGCATTCCCGGGACATGTTTTTCAATATTTATTTTTAGCCCTGGCTTTTGGTGTAAGAGCGAGCCTTTAGGACCGCGTAAAGGCTTTCTATATTGAGCTTTAGACCCGGAATCTTTGGTGTCCGATAATACGGCTTTCGGATCCTCGAGAAAAAATAGAAATGCTCTTCATGGCTCTATGAAACCGCCGCCGCATCAATCAGGGCCGGAGGCCCGTCAAGACGTTAGCCCACTCTGGAGCCGAGCGTATGCGAAGGCGGAAGGGTGGGTAAGCATGAGAAAGCGAATGAGCCCCGGAGGGGCGACACGGTTTCTTTTCCGAAGTTTCGAGCGAAGCGAGAAATCCCTTCCACCGATTTTTAAGCTATGTCCGAGGGGAACCGATTTTTCAAATTGTGACCGAGTGAAATACCGCAACTCTGGAACTGCTGCAATCCATTACTTTGCGTTGGATTGGGCACACACACCAACACGCCGAAGCAGTTCAGGCGCCTTGAGTCGCCGGCAGGTTTCCTCAAAGTTCGGTCGTGGGCCTTTCCAGCCAAGGTCCTCCACGGACTCGAACACCGGTGCATCCAGCCGCAGAGTTGCCAGCGTGCGGAAGAGCAGCGCATCGTCCCAGGCGCTGAATAGAGATTCGGACAATGCTCGCGCCTTTTTGATCGAAGGATGCCACGCGTGCCAGTCTTTGGGAATGTCTTCAAGATGCGGATATTGCGATAGGACCAGAGTTGCGCCTTTCAGTCCCCAGCCTGCAACACCGGGGTACCCGTCGGCGCTGTCACCCACTACAGCGAGATAGTCGGGAATCGACTGCGGCCTGACGCCGAACTTTTCCACCACGCCTGCTTCATCGCGCAGAATATCGCGCCGGCGGTCCAGCTGCACCACTCTGTTGCCGGCGACACACTGGCTGAGGTCTTTGTCCGGCGTACAGATGAAGACTTGCCCAACGCGTTCATCGTTGGCAGCTTTCGCGGCGGCGGAAGCAAGAGCATCGTCGGCTTCAAAATAGACTTCCGGCCAGACCTTTATCCCCATGGATTCGAGCGCTTCTTCAAGGATAGGGAACTGCGAGAGTAGCTCTTCAGGAACTCCTTCACTGGTTTTGTAACCAGGGTACAAGTCGTTTCGAAACGATTCGACGACGTGGTCAGTGGCAACGCCAAGATGGGTTGTGCCCTTTTCGATCATTGATAAAACGGAAGTCAGGACGCCACGCACCGCGCCGATTTCCTGTCCGCCGGCGTCTTTTGCCGAAGGCACGGCAAAAAAGTGGCGGAAGAGTTCGTATGTGCCGTCAATCAGGTAAACATCCATCAAGGAGCGATGTTATACGAAGCGCTGGCTTTGTGC
>JASLFF010000313.1 GCA_030150795.1 Terriglobales bacterium
CTTCCATTCCCGAAGTGTGTCCGTAGCCCAGAGTTCCTTTTATCAGTGAACTCAAAAAGCAGTTTTCCTGCGGGCGCAGATGTTGGCTGGAGCAATTTTTACTGCTCCTGCCGAAAACACATGGAACCTTGAAATCAAAGACAGGAAATGGAAATGAAATCCTCAGATGTGTACACATCCACCACCGCTGCCGCCTCGGTTCTTGCAGGCCAGCCGCCTCTCCTTCATGAAAGCGACATTGAGCAATGCCTGTACAACGATGGCGCGGAGTTAGGCGAAGACGAATGGCTCGTTCAGGGATGCATTCAGGGCGATCCTAAAGCGTGGGAAGACCTTATTGATAAATACAAACGCTTGATATTCTCAATCCCCATCAAGTACGGCGCGTCATCGGCTGATGCCGCCGACGTTTTTCAATCCGTATGTATTGAGGTAATGAACTGCCTACCACAATTGAAAAACGTGCAGTCTCTACGCTCATGGCTGATTACAGTCACCATACGCCAGTCCTACCGCTGGAAGAAAAAGCAATCCAGCCATGTTGAATTGGACGCCATGGAGCCTGACGTGGCGGAAGGGCTGGCTTCCATACCTCCGGCAGAAACGCTTTTTCAGCTAGAAGAGGAGCAGATTGTGCGGGACGTGGTGGCAAGGCTGGAACCACGGCACAGGGAATTGGTCCAGCTTCTTTTCTTTGAACAGCCACCGCTGCCATATGCTGAAGTGGCCCGCCGAATGGGACTTGCTACAGGATCCATTGGGTTCATCCGCGGGCGCTGTCTGGAAAAACTGCGCAAAGCACTGGTGGAATTCGGATTCAACGAGTAGCGCAAACATAAGAATGCGCAACAGCCACAGAGGCTGTTGCGCATTTACATTTGATTATGAACGCGGGATTCGTTTTGCCAGGGCAGGAATGCTCAAGTTTGTTGCGCTTATCGCACACCAGCCGTCATGCGGGCCTCGGCTAAAATGAGCTTGCCCTAAGGCCGTGACGGGTTACTTTTGAGGCATGTGCTGCGTCATAAGAATTGCTGATGCAAAATAGGACGTCCGAGTGAGGAAAGGCGACGCCGCTCGCAGCGTTCATCCGGTAAACATCCAGCACTACGTTCAATTGAACAATTTCCTGTCCCAGGCCCAGAATGATACCGTTTCTCTTGGCATCGGCTATTGCAGCTTTCAAATAGATGATGTCCTGCTCTATCGCTGCAGCCGCTTCCAGCCACTTCTGATTGTCGTTCATGATCCCTTGTCTCCAAACCAGTGAATTAGTTACTCAACGCCATTCAACATTTACACAAATCTTCCGCTACACTAGGCGATTGGGCTGCCTTCCCGGTAAGGTGAACAAGCCATTGTTTTTCAACTACTTAAAGCCAGTTCATGCCTTGTTATGATTTTTTTCTTTGTTACCTATAAGAGTAAAAATCGAACCTGAAAATATAGAAGCGTGCAACTTTTGTGCCAGTAACTAATTGACTTCCCGTTTTGAAACAATCGGAGAGTGAGATGAAAATTTTTCTATTTAGAACACGACATGGGTGCACGCAACGCTGGGATGAATCGCACGTGTGAGCGGCTTGATTCTACGCCTGCGCGAAGTCGATGTATCCGCGCTGAGGATCGGCGCTGATCAGCTTTACGCGCAGTTTGTCTCCCACGTCCGCGCCCTGCCCATGGACCAGCAGACCTTCCACGTGTGGTTGAAGCACCCGCACAAACGTTCCCTTGGGCGTAGCGCCGGTCACAATCGCATCAAACGTCTGGCCAATGCGGCTGCTCATGCTCACAGCGGCAATTCGCTTGGACATTCCGCGCTCAACTTTTCGCGCCGCGTCTTCTTTCACCGTGCAGTTGGTGGCGATTGCTGAAAGCTCGTCATCAGCATACGGGCTTTTTTGCCGTGCAAGCACTGACTTGATGAGCCGTTGCGTGACGATATCCGCATAACGACGGTTGGGGGCGGTGGAATGCGTGTAATCCTGCACGGCCAGACCAAAGTGTCCGGGAGAAGGCTGGCCGGGGCGCTCCAGAACGTATTCGCCGGGGCCCATCAGCTTGATTACGGCCAATGAGAGATCGGCGAAGTGATCGGGATCGGCGGCCTTGCGTGCTTGCAGGAAATCATTAAGCGCTTTGGAGTCTGCCACGGCCGGCAGCTTGCCGCCCTGCTGCGCCGCCAACGCCACGATTCGGTCCCAGCGTTCCGGCGTTTTTACCACGCGCCGGATGGACGAAATCCCGGCTTCTTCCAACGTGCGCGCTACAACTCCGTTGGCGGCGATCATAAAGTCTTCTATCAGTTCCGTGGCGCGGTTCTTCTCCTGCTTTTGCAGGTCAACAATCTTGTCATTCAGGATCACTGGATGAACTTCCGCTGTCTCAATATTGAGCGCGCCGTGGCGATAGCGTTCATTCTTGAGCGCCTGCGCCACTTCGTCCTGCAATTTGAGCTGTGCCTGTAGTTCGAGCGAAGCAGCTACCTTGGCCGGCGCAGGACCAGTGCCTTCCAGCCATGCTCCAACAGAAGGATAGGCAAGCTGCGCCTTATTGACCACCAGCGCAGGATAGATCTGGTGCTTGCTGACCTGGCCGTTGCTATCGACAACGAATTCTGTCACTACGCTCAGTTTGCCATCGACTTCAAGAAGAGAGGTCGTGCCTGTAG
>JASLFF010000318.1 GCA_030150795.1 Terriglobales bacterium
TAGAGCACTGGCCGCGCCTGTACTGCAGAGAGCCCGTCCTCTACCGACTGGGGAAAGCGCATTGCCAGCGCCATGGCCAATGCGCTGAAGTTGGCCTCATTGCCGCCACTGGTGAAGGTGCCGTCGAATGGCCTGTCCCAGCCAACGCGCTCGCCCATCCAGCGCACGGTTTCGCGCTCAATCCGCGCGGCCAACTGTGAGCGGGCCAAACTGGCAAGTTGCGGATTCAAGGCCGCCACCAGCGCTTCCGCCAGTACTGCCATGTAGGTTGGCGTGGGATTCATCAGGCCAAAATAGTTGGCGCTGGGAACGTGGAAGCCCTGGGCGATCATCTCTGAACATAGATTGTCCAACACGATTGCGGCATCTTCGCCAAGCTCCGGCAGCGGTTCACCAAGATCGGCAAACGTCCGCAGCTCTTCAGGAAGTTGGACAGGACGCTGCGCCAGGCTGGAAAAATATTCATCAATGCGGTCAATCAGCTTATAACCAAGCCGGCGGCGTGTTTCGGAATCAAAGTCGAAGGGCATTGGAGTATCGGATTATTTTCTCACTGCGAGGGACTCTTTTTAGTGGTGTCGGCCAAGGAGATGGATACAGGAGATTGTAACTTGGGCGAGGTAGGTGTGGCTCTGCTGCCGACGCGCGAAGGCCATGGCTTGCGCTCACGTCGGGCTGAATCTAAGTCGTGCCTGTTACGTGTCTCGGTGTGGATGAGAAATCACTTTGCGACCGATAAGTCTCGGAGGGGCAGCATTTAACACAACCTTTCGCAAAAAGGCTTGAGTCGGCACAAGGCCGCAGTTTGAAATCCTTTAGTCGATCGTTACATGCACTCGCGGATCTGTCGGTCGGTAACCGTTTCGGGTGAGGTGATCCGTCAGCATCCTGCAATGCACGTTAATCTCTTCTCGCAATGGCCCCACCTGCTCTCTCGGCACCAATACCCACATAGCAAACTGCAACCGCCAACGCCACTTAACGAGCACGATTCGACGTCCTGCGCCGTGCAGAGCGGATCGAAGGTCCTGGTAACCGTTCGCGACATTCTTGCTCGTGCCGTCCAAGTCTCCATCCGCAGCCTGAAAGGCTCGGCCCCATGTCCAGAACAGAATGAATGAGGGAGCATCGGCCTTGCGTCTTATTAATCCATCGACAAAGGCTCGATAGTGGTCGCGTTTTAGCTGGTCCGCAGGTTGGCGCCAGATCGCAAATGGATCGAGCAGAATCACGTCCTGCCTATGCCAGTCGGCAATGTGTTCCCTTATATAGGCTTCGCCGTCGAAATCCGCGTTGTGCTCAACTAGCGGCAGGACGCGGGTCATCTCAGGTGTGTAAAGCTGGCGATCTTTCAGAATTGTGCGAAGAATTCCTCGGGTCGCTGCTTGCCCCTCATAGGCATCAACCTCATGCTCGCTAGGTTTATCCGCGCCGAGCGCGAAAGCGTTAATTAATGCCGATCCAGCGTACCACTGAACTCTTTCGCGAGCATCCGACCAGTAGCCAAGGCTGTCCAATATCTCACGCTGCGCGTTATAAAGTAGTATCGATTCTGGCTTGACCGGAGCGGAGTAAAGCCGCGAAAGCATCTTGCGTGTACTTTTCTCGTTTGGAATGTAATAGACCCCTCGGCCCGCGTGGCATTCCCTAAGGCGCAGGGTTTGGTGCCAAGGAGGTTGTCTAAGGAGAAATCGGAGCGTCGCGAGATAAACAGTATGTTTTACGAGATCGCCGCCGTTTCCAGCGTTTCCATTTTCGACATTATCCGGATCGTCCATTAATTTCCAATTCACGGACATCGCCTCCCACATGCAGATAAAGAAGACGGTTCCATCACCAGCCAAGTAATAAGACCTAGTGCTCCAACTATTAGGATTCTAGAGCCCTCTTTTGATAGCGAGTATGATGTTTTGACTACCAGTCAGCAGAGGGTCACAGATTTTTTTGTTGCAGGGGAGAAGAGGGGAGAAGAGGTGATGGTAGGATAATTTCGTGTTTTGTTTGTAGTGCGCAGGCGAGGGCGCCTGCGGTCCACAAGGGTTTTTTATCTTTCTAACACCCGGCCTTTTAAGGCCGGGTGTTTGCATTTTGGGGTTGCGACCCTCTGCCGATGCTCTCAGCTTAGGGATCGGGTGGGACGCGATGGGACGACATGGGATGAACATAGGAGTAGGGGAGGGGTATGCGCAAATTGCCAGAATTGCCATGATTGCCGAGATCGCCGAGATTGAAAATCAAGGGCTTACCACTGATCAGCACTGATCACACTGATCGGAAACAAGCAGATTCTTGATCAGGAGACACAGAGAATCGCCGTCATTGGCAGCATCGCGTGACATCGCCGGACCTGAAAAGGCAATCGGAACACTGATCAGCACGGAGGACCACTGATCGAAAACTAAAACCATTTACCGCGGATTTACGCGGATGAGCGCGGATTGGCGGCAAGGCTGAATATCGGAAGATCGAAAGCAAAAACTATCCAACAAAGCAGCCTATCCAACAAAAAAAGGGCGGCATTACTGCCGCCCAGCCTCTGGAGGGGAGGAGAGAGATCCTACTTTGATTGCTGTTTTTGTTCTGCTTGCTTGTTGCTCATGCGTTCCTGCCGGCGTTGCTGGCGTTCCTGCATGAGTTGAAGCGCCTTCTGCCGTTGCTCTGGAGTAAGCACGGCATAGACTTGCGACCGCATACGTTCTTTCTCCACAATCAAGTCAGTCATAAGCTGAGCTTGTTTGTTGGCGAAGGTGCGGGCCTGGTTCTCGTCAAAACTTCCGTTCACGTTTGCGTCTTCCGCCTGTTGGTTCTGGCGGAGCTGCTGCATCATGGGCTTGATCTTGGTCTTTTCGCCGGCCATGATGCCCTTGATCTGGGTTTGCTGGGCCTCAGTCAGGTTCAACTGCTTGGTCATATGTTTCAGCATCCAACCATTGTTGCGGCCAAAGCCCATGCCACGATGCTGGGCAAAAGCGGTTGTCGCCAGGCCTGCTGCCAAGGCCATTAGAATGGTGGCGATGATGATCGATTTTTTATGCATTACCGACTCCTTTTACAATTTGAGTGGCAGCTACATCACCCCGGCACTGCGCCGAGAAACCCCGCAATGGGCTACCACTAGTGTGAACCCGGCGGGGAGAGAAACAAAGTTATGAGTTGTTAATTCGCGTAGTATGATTCCTTCACGATTCTTAACCACATCCCGATATCTACAGGGTTTAAGGTGACAACGTATGGTTTCAGTCCTGCTCATTGACGATGACACAGAGTTAAGCAAGCTGCTGGAGGAGTATCTCCAGAGCGAACAATTCGATTTGCACGCGGCGCATGACGGGCCCAGCGGTTTGGAAAAAGCGCTGGCAAACAATTATTCCGCTGTGGTCCTGGACGTGATGCTTCCGGGCATGAGCGGGCTCGACGTGCTCAAGCAGCTTCGGCAGAAAAGCGCGGTGCCGGTACTTATGTTGACGGCGCGCGGCAGCGAACTGGACCGCATTCTGGGTCTGGAACTTGGCGCGGACGACTATCTGCCCAAGCCTTTCAATCCCAGAGAACTGGTTGCGCGTTTGCGAGCGATCCTGCGCCGCTCAGCCACGGGCGCCACGCCTTCAGCTTCGCAGCCGGTCCATCTGGCCGGCGTTGATCTGCATCCGGATTCCCGTAGCGTTACTTGCAATGGAAAGCCTGTAGCGCTTACCGGGGCGGAATTTGATCTTCTGTATTCCTTTCTTCGCAGTCCGGGCAAAATCATTAGCCGTGAAGACCTCACGCAGGCTGCGCTGGGCAGGCCAATGTCTCCCATGGACCGCAGCATTGACGTGCATGTAAGCAATCTCAGGCGCAAGCTGGGACCGTATGACGGAGAGCAGGAGCGTATCAAGGCCATCCGTGGCAGCGGCTACGTTTATCTCCTTCCAGGAGAGCAATAGTGAAATACCGCAGCCTGTTCCTGAAAATATTTTTCTGCTTTTGGCTGGCCGCCGCAGCCATGATTGGCGCATTGAACCTGATGCTCTGGTTTTCTTTTGCTCAGGACCCCAATCCTGAGAGGCGGCGAGGCGCGTTGGGAGAAGCGCTGAACTTGTACGCGGAATCGGCAGTGCAGGTGTATGACAGCGAAGGCCCACAAGCTTTTGAACAATACGTAAACAGGTCACTTAAAGAAGCCGGTACTGAAATCGAGTTATTCGATGGCGATGGAAAATCACTGACTGCACCTACGCCGGCAGAAGCATCTGCGGTTGCGGCTGAGATTAAGGCTACGCAACAACATATTTCGCATGTCACCGAACTGGGGAGGATCACCTGGGGACGGGCGGTGGTTGCACCTAGCGGACGTGTTTTTATTTTTGTTACCCGCTTGCGCCAGCCTTACGTTTTTCGCGGCCTGCCTCCTTTAGGTATCGCGCTCAGCATTCTGGCGGCTGGCGTGATCTCTTACCTCCTGGCGCTTTACCTCACTTCGCCGGTAAAGAAGTTGAAATTGGTGGTCCAATCTTTTGCCGAGGGAAATCTGGAAGCGCGCGTTACCCCACAACTCGGAGGCCGCCATGACGAGTTGGCTGATCTGGGCCGCGAGTTTGACCACATGGCTGAGCGCATTGCCGCGCTTATCTCGTCGCAAAAGCGCTTGCTGGCCGATATTTCCCACGAGCTGCGTTCGCCTTTGGCCCGCTTGACTGTTGCCCTGGCACTGGCGCGCAAAAACACGACCACCAAGGGCGAATCGGCGCTGGACAGGATTGAAATGGAATCTGAGCGCGTGAATGCGCTGGTGGGACAGTTGTTGGCACTCACGCGGCTGGAAAGCGGCGCGGAGCGTGTTCCTCCTGAAGTGGTCGCTATGGAAGAACTGCTTGAAGAAGTGATTGACGACGCCAACTATGAAGCAAAGCCGCTGCATAAAGAAGTGCGAGTGCTGCAATTGTCGCCCTGCCGTGTGCGCGGATCATCAGAGCTTTTGCGCAGCGGAATTGAAAACGTAATTCGCAACGCTATTCGCTACACAGCAGAAGGGACGGCGGTTGAAGTTTCTCTGAGCACGCGGCTCGATCACGCGATTGTTACGGTGCGCGATCACGGCCCCGGTGTTCCCGATTCCGAGTTGCAGCATATCTTTGAGCCTTTTTATCGCGTGGGCGAAGCGCGAGAGCGCTCCAGCGGCGGCGTGGGTCTGGGGCTTTCGATTGCCGACCGCACTATTAAGCTGCACGGCGGCACTATCCGCGCGGAAAACGTGAATGACGGCTTGCTGATTACCATTGGCATTCCGCTCTCGGCGGCGCCGGCCGTGGTTCAGCCTGTGGCTGAGAGGATGCCGGTGGCTTAGAAGTGCTGGCTTAGAGAGAGCACATTACCGTCTGGGTCTTTCAACCAGGCAACTTTATCTCCGTTCGGCGTAGTCCAGATACCTTGCTTCTGGTCCTGGACAAAGGGATATTTTTCAAACGCAACGCCGCGTCCAGTAAGCCATTTCACTACAGCTTCAATATCCGTGACCTCCCAGCCCATGACGGTGTATTGCGCGGGTGTGAATTTACCCGCTTTGGCAATGCGGATCATTGATTCGCCAACCCGCATGACCAGCGCAAATTGATCGTCGCTCACAAATTTGAAGCCGAGCTTGCCTTCATAGAATTCTCTGGAGCGCTTCGAATCTTTGGTCGGAACAAAGCCTATGAGTTTGCCGGATGCGAGCATAGGTGACCTCCTGAAAAGTCAGGGCGAAACAATACCATGCCCGCGACCAATTCAGGGAAAATGAGTATCACGCCACTTTTTCTCCGGGCTCTTTGGCTTCAGGATGGCCGCGTTTGGCGGCTGCATTTTCGATTTCTGAATTAATCT
>JASLFF010000157.1 GCA_030150795.1 Terriglobales bacterium
CTCACTACGCTCGGGACTCGCACTTTCGTGAGAACGCCTTGATGCGGCATTTTAGATAGAGATATCCTCGGGATCCTTCGGAGTTCCCTCGACTGCGCTCGGGATTTCGCCTGCGGGCTCAGACGCCCGCATGACAGCTCAACTTCGACTCCGCGCCAATGAGTTAGCGTCCTACAAACAGTCTTGCGGCGCTCCGCTCAGGACGGCAATTTTGAATTTTTGAATTGGCTAATGAGTCCCAAAATATTCGTGCGCCAACTGCATGAGGTCGGCGTCCGTCATGACGCCATACTCAATACGTGGCTTCTTGCCGGGTGCGACCAGGTAATATCCAACATCAATTTTGATGGGACGGAACGTGGTCAATTTGTTCCCATCGCGCAATTGAAAAGAATGCGCGTACAGTTCATGAAATTCGATTCCCGCTTTCCTGAGCGGCGCGCGGACATTTGTTGCATACAACTGGAAATCCGCCAATGCTTCGTTCGCGTCAGGGTCTTTGTCTGGTTTCGACCGTGGGACTGGCCCGAAAAAAGCCACAACGGTCGGGCCCTGCACAACGATAACAGGCTGCTTGTCTGCCGCGTTCGGTAAGACGACAAGAGCACACAAAGCAACATAGGCGAAAGCTGAACTCAGTCGTTTCATACGGCAAATGTACGCTGATAAGAAGCAGAGTTCCAGCCAGTGATTTCAGGAAACGAATACCTTGAGAATGTCTTGATGCAGCATTCAGAGGGAAATATTCTCGGGATCCTTCGACTCCGCGCCAATGAGTTAGCGTCCTGCCAACTGTCTTGCGGCGCTCCGCTCAGGACAGCAGTTCTAAGCAGGTCGAAACGGCTTAGACGATTTCAGATGGATTGCAGTCATTTTTTCAACCCGAGGATATAACAAGCTGATAGGGATCCCTCGCTGCACTCGGGACTTCGGGAAAAGCGGCCAAATTTTCGTGAGAACGCCTTGATGCAGCATTTCAGGATGGAAAGATCCTCGGGATCCTTCGGAGATCCCTCGACTGCGCTCGGGATTTCGCCTGCGGGCTCAGACGCCCGTATGACGGCTCAACTTCGACTCCGCGCCAATGAGTTAGCGTCGTACCAACCGTCCCTGCGGCGCTTCGCTCAGGACGACAGTCGTAAACTGTTTCGGTATCTCCAATGACAAAATTCAGAATGATAGTGAATCATCGCAAGGCTTGGGGTTCACTGAGCGGGTAGGGATCCCTCCCCTTCGGCAAGCTCAGGGTCGGGATGTTTAAAAAGTAAACGCCAACCCACCGCGCAGAGAACGGGCGGACTGGACCATATAGATCGTGCGTCCGTCCTGACCCATGACAGGAACGTAGCCCTGGGCCAGCATGTTGCGCAGGTCAAGCAGCGCGTCCATTTTGGCGGGGATAAAGGATGTGCCAGGAATTGGCTGGCGGATAAAGAAACTGAGGTAAGGATCGGTCTGACCGGGCGAGGCGTTGAACGCATCAACGGCGGAGAGCGTGTTACCGCTGGTCCATTTATAGGAAGCAATCCAGCGTGTGCCGGTTGAAGCGATGTGACCGTAAAGCTTTGTTCCAACCGAATGCTGGCGGCTGGTATTCAGGGCCTGCGCCAGAGCCTGCCATTCGGCGGCTGAATCAGCGCCAATGGCCTGGCCGGTGGAATAATCCACGGTGGCCGTGAGATCGTCAGAAATTTTGCGCTGAACCACAACGCGCGCGCCGGTACTGCTCACGCCCGGGTTATAGCCGTAAGAGAATGTGCCGGAATAAACATCCGGCAGCACGTCATCGGAATAACTGGAAGGATCGCCTGCGCCGGTAAGGATGGCGTTACGCACGTGATCAAAGAATGCAGCCACCTGTACGCTAGTATCGCCCATGCGGCGTGACACGGAAAGCTCATGGTGAGCGGCCCTTTCCACTTCAGGCTGGCCGTTGAGCAGCGCCATGCGCGGGCCGGACTCGCTGAGATCGGCGGGAGCAGAGTCAAACCCCTTGGCTGCGCGCGTATCGGGCTCAGAGGTGGCGTAGCGGTACTCCACCAGCATGTTGGGCGAGAGATGCACGTCAACGGAGCCATGAGGCCGAAGCGCGATTACGCGGTTGGCAAATTCGGTCGACTGCAGATCAGCGCCGTAGCTCAAGTCGATAAAACCGGCTACGGTAGTACTGTCAGAGCTGCTCATGGTTACGGCAGCGTAGGGTGAATTCTGGACAGCGGCACCCGGCGCGGCAAAATGCCGGTAGGTTACGGTAAAGGTCGGACGGGAAGAATCGCCGATGTCATGCGAGTAAGAAGCACGAAGCACGCCGGTGGGATCGCCCGAAGAAGCGCCGATGTTGCCATTGAAGGAAAGCGTTCCGGATGAAAAAAGCGATTTCTCCAGCGCAAAAGCCGTAGTTACATCGCCTGCGCTGCCAAAGCCGCCAGCTTCAGCGCCCGCCATAAAAGCAACGCTGGCCTTTAATGCATCATTACTGCCGCCCAGCTCAGATTTGTTGTGTGTAACCACAACCAGTGACGAACTATCACTGCTGTCTTTGTCTTTTTCCAGGACGCGAAGGATAGGCCGGTTCGTGGCTGAGCGCAGGGTCCAATGCCAATCGTCGGCATCTTCCGTCTCAGAGCGGCGGGTTGGCATCAGGCGAAGCGCATCTTCCAGGGTATTGACCGTGAGGTTGATGATTACGTGCGCGCCGGAGTGCAGAAGAATGTTTTCCCGCAGCGATGGAAGGAAAGATGCGGCTGTTACCTTTACATAATAATTTCCGGCCGGGAGATTATTGGCCACGTAATAACCGCGCGAATCAGTGAAGACCGTTGTACCCATTCTGGCGGCAGAAACAAAAACTTCCACCACCGCGCCCATCTGCGGCGCTCCGGAACTATCTTTGACATATCCTGCAATGGCTCCAGCGCTAGCCGCATGAAGCGGCGCCCATGCCAACAGGACCACCAATAGACATCCGAATTTGCGGGTCATAATCCACCACCTCAATTAAAGTGGGGCCCTCGTGCAGCTATTGCTGTACGGCGAACTTGGCCGTGGGTGAAATCGTCTGTTTGGAAATCTGGTCGTTCACTTTAATGGTCACCTGGTAAACGCCAGGGTCAAGCTGGCTCAATTGCAGGCTCTTGCCAAGCGTCACCTGCTCGCCAACATTTCCCATCTGCGCGGTTGATTCCGTGAAGTCTAGCACATGCTGGTTAGTAGCGGTGTTTACCACCTGGTATTCCACCGTGGCAGAAGGCTTGTTGGTCTTCTGGTCAACGCCAAGATTGTAAACCTGCAGCCAGAAATTAATCTTCTCTTTCTGCTTAAAAGCGGCCGGTTTGCCGTCGGCAGATCCAACCTTGGGCCGCACCTTGTTGGTGCCGATGACGAAGTTTCCAGTGCCGACTTCGCGCGCCGGGACCGGTTCCATCTGGTCAGCCAGAATCAGCGTAGAAGACGTGAGCTTTTCGTCGCCGAAATCGGGAACGGTATAGCTGCGGCTGAAAATGCCGGTCTTGTCGCCATTGACGTCTTTTACCACAACGTCAAGCCGGTAGAGCCCGGGACGCATGGGCAGGGCCTTCCAATACAGCGATGTGTTGCCGATCTCTTTCTCCAGCAGCTCAGCCGGGATATCGCGGTGCAGCGTTTCTTCAAAAGTCTGCACGATCTGGCCGGAAAGCTTGGTCAGTTGTCCGTAAACATTGACGACTGCGCGCTGAACGCCATCTTTGTTGGCGAAGGTCAGCCCTTTCAGCGGCACTTGCAACGTGATGGGAACCAGAACGGTGTCAGAGGTCAGCTTGACGAAGTCAACCTGAACGTCGAACGGCAGCAGGTTGGTGCGGAATTTGTGCGTAACCAACTCGTTTTGCAGGTCTTTGAACTTAACGTCTGGAGCGCGATTCAACTTGGCGAAGGTCTCCATGCGATCAAACTGCTTGGATTGGTTGTTTTGGTTGAAAGGGCCGGCGCCGAGCGATTCAAGGCCGCCACGGAAACGGTCTGCCTTGTTGGCCTGCCCCATTTCTTCCATCGTGGTCAAACCGGCATTGGGGACATGCAGGAGCGCGTCTTTCTTGGAGCGGTCCAGCGTCATTTCATATGCGCCGCAACTGCAATCGTCTACAAATTCGATTTCGATTTCCTGGCCAATACCTTCCAGATAGCGATAGCGCCATACTTCAAACGGGAAAGTCTCAGTCTGGCCGCCGCCCTCTTCCGCGGGCCGCTGATACGGGCCGCCCATGGGATGAGCGTCAATCGAGGTAGGCGGACCATACATGATATAAATTCTTCCGCGGTCAGTGCGCCAGCCCGGCATGCCTGCTGCAAAGTGCTCATTGGCATAGGCTATGCGCCGGTAATGCTCTTCCTTATATTCGTTTTCAGCAGTATCCGGCGTGGGGTCGCGACGTTGCCAGAATCCCTCGATAAAAATGTCGCGTTCGGCGTTATTTGATAGCTTCTTGAACGCTGAGAGCTCTTCGTCCGTGATGATCCAGCGAACGTCTTCGTCCAGCCATTTCTTGTAGACACCGCCTAATTTTTCTTTGGCTGCGCCCTGATCGTCCTTTTTCCGCTGACGTTTCAGCGGGTCCTGCTGGCTATCCGTTTGCGCCTGGGTGGAATCGCCCGATTTGGAATCTTTTTCCTGGGCCTGGACTACGAAACAGCCTGAACTAACCATTACAGCCAATAAAAACACGGTATAAAAACGGGGGTGACGGGATAACACTGCTAAGCCCTCCTTCAAACGGGCAGATACTTGGATTTTAAGTCTTTCTTAAGCCCATAATCAAGGATGGAACACGAAATCTGCCCTTTTCTTTCTCGACCTTAGAATGCGATTTGCGGCTTTTCTTGCCAACAATTTTAGGTCCTTTGCTTAATCAAATCATAGAGAATGGCGGCCTAACCCGTTATAATCTAGATCGGTACCGCCCACCGTAAAATCCAACGCCCTCGTGCAGCGCTCCTGCCTTGACGAAGGAACTTTCCCCTTCCCACCGGCGTATATAAGGTGTGCGTAATTCGCGGTTGTGTGTGCCGGAAGGTTAATTCATGAGCGCAAAGAAAATTGTCATTATCGTTGGGGTCGTCATACTGCTGGGGGCGATTGTTGGCTTCACAGTCAACCAGAGCCAGAAAAATGTCGTTACTGTCCAGACAGGCAAGGTCTATACGCAGGATATTTCTTCCGTAGTTACGGCTTCCGGCCAGATCAAGCCCAAGACGATCGTCAATGTAGGCGCAAATGCCATGGGGCGGATCGTCCGCCTGTTCGTACGCGAAGGTGACACGGTAAAAAAGAATCAGGTTCTGGCGCAGCTTGAAAATGTGCAGTCTGCGGCTGATGTCGCCATGACGCGCGCCACGCTTGAGAGCAGCCAGACAGACGCTGTTGCCGCCCAGGCTGCGTTGAACACAGCGCAGGCACAATTTAAGAGCAGCGCTGCCGACCTGGAACGCACCAAGCTTGATTATGAACGTTACCAGGGCCTCTTTAAGGCGCAACTGGTTTCCAAGGCTGATTTCGATACGAAAAAGGGCGCTTATGAAGTAGCTGAAGCCACCCATGCCCAGGACGCTGCACGCATCGCCCAAAGCAAGGCGCAACTCGACTCCGCGAATGGCCGCATAGGCCAGGCGCGCGCTTCGTTAACTCGCGTAAATGACGTTCTTAGCAAGACCACTTACACTGCGCCCTTCAACGGCACTGTAACGAATCTTCCGGTTCATGAAGGCGAAACCGTGGTCATGGGCATACAGAATTCTCCGGGCAGCACGCTTATGACGGTTGCGGACATGTCAATCATCACGGCGGAAGTGCAGGTGGATGAAACCGACATCGTCAACGTAAAACTCGACCAGCCGGCGGAAGTCACGATTGACGCGATTCCCAACCAGACGTTTAAGGGCACGGTAACGGAAATCGGCGATAACGCCATCATCCGCTCCACCGGCGTTTCCACATCGCAAAGCACCGGCGGCACCCAGGAAGCCAAGGATTTCAAGGTCGTCATCACTCTCACTGATCCGCCGGCGAACCTTCGTCCTGGACTTTCCACCACAGCCAAGATCACCACAGGCATGGCGCATGATGCAGTGGCAATTCCCATACAAGCTCTTACCATGCGTGACAAGAACGATCTTGACGCGCAGAAAAAACCCGCTAAAGCCGCCGCGGACAAGACCGCTCCGGCCGCGCCCGTGAAGAAAGAGAACAACGACATTCAGGGCGTATTTGTGGTCACCAAGAACAAGAAGGCCGAGTTCCATGAAGTTGTTACCGGCCTGACCGGAAGCACTGAGATACAGGTAAAAAGCGGCTTGCAACCCGGCGACGAAATCATTACCGGCAGCTATAAAGTTCTTAAGAC
>JASLFF010000359.1 GCA_030150795.1 Terriglobales bacterium
AAATTCCCGGTTTAATTCAGGCGCTTCTCAGGAAGCCATGCTTCTGGCGGCTTTCCGGCTCATAGTGGCCGTCCAGAAAACCAACCAGGTTTTCCGCCAGATGTGTTGCGTTGTCGGCAATCTGCTCCAGGCAGCGGGAAGCAAAGATCAGGTGCAGGGCCTGCTCGTTTGTTGCATGCGATGGGTGGACGCTCCGGCCGCGCAGCACGTAATCGCGATAGGCATCCACAGAAGCTCCACCGGCGGCAGCGTTGCGGGCCAGCACTGGATCAAGACGCGCCAGAGAGCGCAGCGTCTGGCGGCAAAGATGAGAGACCGCAATGGCCAAGGGCTGAAGACGGGAGAAGTCTTCATGGTCATTGTGCTTACCCACTTCTGTGACCTTTTGCCCCAGACTGGCAGCAAGCTTGCCCAGGCGTGAGAGGTCTTTGCTGATATTGGCTGCCGATGTAAGCCGCTTGATTTCAGAAGCTCCCAGACCACCGCTTTCCAGCGCCGAAAAAACCAACTGGTGCAGCGTGAGTTCCAGCTCCTGAATTGCCACTGAAGTTTCCAGCACGCCCGTACCCACGTGCGAGTCCGTGTGGAGAAGCGCTGCAATCGCGCGGCCCACGGCTTCATCCGCCTTTACGCCCATTGTTGCAAGCAAATTGTTGATATTATTTCCCGCTGTTTGCGCCTTTACTGCTTGGATCGGCATCACAAAGTCCTTTTTTGTAGTGTTATCTATTAGACGAACCTACCACTGGCCGGTTAACGCGCAATGAAAACTAAGAACAATTTTTATCAACACCGCAAAGCGCTTGTTTTCAGCTGAATAGATGTGCGGGGATGCAGAAGGATTCAGTTTTTTGGTCGTTCAAAAAAGGTATCCCGCAGAGGTTAGTGGTTCAGGTTCATCCGTGCGAGCAAGTCCTGGAAGCGCTGGTCTTTGCGAAGATAGTCATACCTGGGATCGACTTTGATGTTGGTGAGCGCCGGGGAATGTTCCTTATAAGCCTCCTCCAGAAGCGACATGACTTTTTCCTGCTGGATTGGCTGGGTTGATCCGTTGTAAGCGATCAGACGGGCCAGAATGGCATCGGAGCGCAATCTTGACGACACCTCTTCGAATTTTGCCAGAGCATGCTGCGCCTGGGCCACATTCCCTGAATGATTATAGATGTAGGCTGTGAAAGCCCAGTGCCACTGGGTGTTTCCTGCAACTGTCAGCAGGTCATTTTCCTTGAGCGCCTCCGAAATTTTTCCTTGCTGTACGTAGCAGGCGGCCAGGAAGGAGCGCGCGTTGCTGAATCCCGGGTCCATCTCCAGCACGGCGCGGAATTGTTCGATGGCGCGGTCGTACTGCCTGGCATAAAAAAGGATAGCGCCGCGGTCGGTGGCAATGATCAGCGACATGGGATCGAGCCGGCGGGCCCGTTCACTTTCAACCAGGGCTTCATCGAAACGCCCCTGCCAGCCAAGATACTCTGCATACCACTGGTGTGCAGTAGCGTAGTCAGGATTCAGCTGAATGGCGCGGCGGAACTCCTTCTCGGCAGTTTGCCAATCGTAGTCATAATTTTCGGCCACCAGGGCCAGCGACGCATGTGCTTCAGCCAGAGAATCGTCCAGCGCCAGCGCCTTCAGGGCCGCCTCTTTGGCTTTCGGCATAAACTCCTGCTGCGGGGCTGCATACCATGTACTCATCAATCCGAAAGTGTCTGCCAGGCCCGCGTAAGCACTCGCATAGCCCGGGTCTTTCGCGATCGCCTGTTGGAAATACGTCACGGCTTGCCAGAAGCCCGCTGGTGTTCTCTTATTCCAGAAGTACCGGCCCTTGAGATAAAGATCATAAGCTTCATAGGAAGCCGTGGAATGAGTTGGGGCAGAATGATTCGCCGCTTTCACGCCATTGCCGGCGCCCAGGCTGATCTGAATCTCATCGCCGATCTCCTGGGCTATTTCGCTCTGGAGCGCCAATGAATTATTGAGCTCGCGGTCATACTCGCGCGCCCAAAGATGCGTCTGGTCTTTTATCTGGATGAGCTGTGCGGTGATGCGCACCCGGCTTGAATCGCGCCGTACACTGCCTTCCATCACATACTCCACTCCCAATTCACGCCCAATCTGGTCCAGCGGCTTTGGGCTCTGCTTATAGACCATGACGGATGTTCTGGCAATGACTCCCAGACGATCCTGGTTCAGGCGAGTGAGTGCGGCGATCATCTCTTCCGTAAGCCCGTCACTGAAGTAATCCTGCGCGGGGTCTCCGGTGAGGTTCTGGAAAGGCAAAACGGCCACCATGACCCGCGCGACCGGAGCAATACTTTTCGATGTCTTGTGCACCCATTGGAAGTAACCGGCCACGAGGAGAGACAACAGCAGCGCCGTTCCGGCAACTGCCTTCCACAGGCCCTGATGCGGGTAGCCTTTCCTTGCCGCGATGACAGGAACTTCCAGTGTTTCCTGTTTTGGCAGTTGAGGAGAAAAAGCTGAGTCAGAGGGTATCCGCTTTACATCGGCCAGGAAACGATAGCCACGACTGCCTACAGTTTCTATAAAACGGGGATTGCTCGCTGAGTCGTTCAGGACAGTCCGGAGTTTGTTAATGGCGCTGCTGATGTTGTGGTCAAAATCAACAAAGGTGCCATCCGGCCATAACCGCCGGCGCAGTTCATCCCGGCTGATTATTTCTCCAGGCCTCTCCAGCAAACAAACCAGCAGCTGGAACGGCCTTTCCTGCAGCTTGAGCCGCACGCCGTGTTTACGGAGTTCACCCCCAGAGAGATCAACTGTGAAGACTCCAAATTCGTAGCTCCGGGGCTCGGCCGCGGTCACCATGTGTTTCCTTCGGACTTGGCGCTGGGGGGTGCCGCCCGCAAGTTTAGCACACGCCAGCGTGGTGATTCAGCCCGATAAACCTCCATAGTTTCAGCAACCTGGACGATGATTCACAAATGCGCCAAGGATGAATCGCGAACTATTGACGTTACGTGGCCCGTGGTTCCAAATTAACCAAGAAATTTTGTGCGAAGCCGCTTGTGCGAAGCCGTTTATCCGAAACGCCAAGAAATCAGGAGAGAGGTTATGAAGTTGAAAGTCAGGCCTTATTGGTTCACGCTGCTGTTGCTGACAATGTCCGCAGTTCCCGCTGCCGCCCAGTTTGAAGTCAGTCCCGATCACTTTGATGACAATTCAGCCAACAACCGGCAGGTTACCCATTCCAATTCCGCAGCGAACCTTAAGCTGCAGGACCTCAAAATGCAGATCGGGGAACAGAAGAAGCTGCTGGCCAGCTTCCAAGACCGGATTCTACAGAAGTCCGCTCTGGTGGCAAAAGCCCGGCAAGCTCTGGGAAATTCAGGCAGTGACTCTGCGCGGAACGACTACTTCAGGCAGAAGAGCGAACTAAGGGAACTACGCGAATCCCTGGCTGTCCCAGTCCACAATGCCCAGCGTGCTTTAGCCCGGCTTGAACGACAGCAGCAGGCTTTGCGTCCTTCTGCTCGCACGCGCGACACCAGGAGCAGCACCACCGCGGTACTTTCGGCTTCGAAATGACACGAACCGCGCCTCAATCGGGTGCCCGCTAATGCGGAATTAGCCGGAACGGGGACCGATGGTCCGCAAAACTGTGTTTCGCTCGTCATGTGGCGCGGTCTTGCAATACATGGGATTTGTACCGAGAAGGATGAAAGGTTTCCAAGATGAATGCGCGGATGAAGTTGGCAGCACGGGAACATGCCGCCTTGTTTGTCATTTCTGCTGAAGCGGCCGGCGGTCGCAAGCCCTTGCCGGCAGGGAAATGGAGCTCGTTGCAGAAGAAACTCACACGAATGCTGCTGCTCTTGCGATCGCCCATAGTCTCTTTTCGCTGGGCGCGGGCCAAACACAAAGCGCTCGCGAAACTGCAACAGGACGCCGTTTCCGATTGGCAGGGCCGCCGGAGCAACAGTTTTGCCGAATGTGAGCAAGATGGGATTCTGATGGGCTTCTGATGCGTCACGACGAGCCAGACAACAAATGCGGCCCGCAGGCGGACCACCGCGGCATACTTTCGGCTTCGAAATAACGCTTTTCTGATGAAACGGTTTCCGCACGTTTTCACTATGGTATTGAGAGAAGGAGATGAGATGAGACAGTTTTACAGAAAGGCGATACAGAGAATGACAAGCCCACGGCACAGATCCATGGTTGCCGCGATACTGGGCGCAGTATTTGTTACGACGCTGGTTTCAGCCGACAGTCACCTGAACAATCTCAGGCCATTTGACGATCCCACAGGCCGCGTGCGTACTTTCAGCACGAGTGGCGAAGCCGAAGTCAACAATGCTTTCTTTCAGAGCCTGGGCACCAATGGGCGCAGTTGCGTAACCTGCCATCAGGCAAGCGACGCATGGACGGTTACGCCCGAGCACATTCAGGCACGGTTTGCAGCTTCAAACGGAACTGATCCCATTTTCCGGACCGTGGATGGAGCCAACTGTCCCAGCGCCGACGTGACTACACTAAGCGCGCGACGCAAGTCTTACAGCATGCTGCTGAATAAGGGACTGATCCGCATCTCAATCGGCGTGCCCGCAAATGCAGAATTTGCCGTAACGGGGATCGATGATCCGCACAACTGTGCTGAGACAACACCGTCCGGCTTGGCCCTGTTTCGGCGTCCTCTTCCGTCTACCAATCTGCCCTTCCTCACCACAGTGATGTGGGACGGACGCGAATCCTTCAAAGGGCAGACGCTAAACTTCAACCTGAGTGACCAGGCGGTCCAGGCTACTCTCGGCCATGCGCAGGCCAGCCAGGCTCCAACCAACCAACAGGTTGCCGAGATCGTGAGTTTTGAACTATCGAATTTTACTGCCCAGATTGATGACGATCGGGCGGGAGAACTCAACGCCGACGGCGCGCAGGGCGGACCGAACGCCCTGGCTCTACAGCCATTCTCGGTTGGAATCAACGACCCGCTGGGCGGGACACCCCCTGGCGTTGATTTCAACCCCGTGGCAATGACGGTGTTCTCAAAATGGGCAAGCTTGAAGGATGACGGCCGGAACTCAGCGCGCGCAGCCGTGGCCCGCGGAGAGGCGCTGTTCAACACCTTCCCAATCCCGATCTCAGGCGTGAGCGGCCTGAACGACCTGCCCGGAGTGCCTGCTTCATTTGTGGGAAGTTGCACAACGTGCCATAACACGCCGAACGTGGGCAATCATTCCGTTCCGCTGGCCATTAACATTGGCGTAACGGAATATCCGCCGGTTCCTGCACTCGATATCACCGGCCTGCCGGTCTACACGATTCATTGCGCCGCCGGTAAGCAGACGCCGATCAACCACGATTCGACGATCCAGACCACAGATCCGGCTCGGGCGCTGATCACCGGGAAATGCGCCGACATAGGCAAAACCAAAG
>JASLFF010000416.1 GCA_030150795.1 Terriglobales bacterium
ATACAGCTCCCACGCAGCCTCCAACCACGGAATAGAATCCTGCCGCCCAAAGCCCGGAGTTTGAGGCTCTGACGCCAATCAAGTCAAAAACAAACCCGGCGACCCATAGCGCGATCGGAAATCCCACGAGCATGGGATGGATTGGATGGCCTTGAATAGATGCTTTCGAGCGCATGTCAGCTACCTTCCTTTGTAAATGGGATACTCCGGCCCCATGCCAAGATGCCCGTGGGCTTGCCAAGCCAGCTTTCCGGCACACGGCTTTAAACCGATATAATCCCAGCATGGCCAGCTCGTGGCTCGCTATCGGCGACCGGGAGCGGCCACGCTAAATCATCCATGCACATCTGGTTCTGGATTGTCTTCAACGCGGTAATTCTCATCTTGCTGGTTCTTGACCTCACAGTCGTAAGCCGCAAGCACACCCGGATTCCATTCAAACAAGCGATGCTCATGAGCGCCTTTTGGATCGGTTTGGCGATGGCGTTTGCCGTGTTCGTCCACCAGTGGTTCGGCGCGACTAAATCACTTGAGTTCTTGACAGGCTATCTGCTGGAAGAAGCACTCAGCGTCGATAATTTATTTGTTTTCATCCTGTTATTCGCTTATTTTAAAGTTCCGCCTGAAGAGGAAAAGAGCGTTTTGTTCTGGGGAATTATCGGCGCATTGATTATGCGCGGCATTTTTATCGTAGCCGGCGTGGCGCTGGTGCAGCGCTTCCATTGGATTCTTTACATCTTCGGAGTCTTTCTGATCTGGACCGGCTTCCAACTCATGCGTGGAGGCGACGAGGAACAGGACCCCTCCCGCAATATAGTGTTGAAGTTTTGCCGGCGCTTCCTGCCGCTCACGGATAGCTATGAGGGCAAGAACTTCTTTGTCCGTCGTGAAGGACGGACCTTTGCCACACCCCTCTTTGTGGTTCTGCTGGTGGTGGAAACTACTGACATTCTCTTTGCCACGGACTCGATTCCAGCCATCCTGGCCATCACCCGCGACCCCTTCATCGTCTACACCTCAAACGTTTTTGCGATCTTGGGGCTTCGTTCCCTGTATTTTGCCCTGGCAGGCATGATGAAGTTATTCCATTACCTGAATTATGGGCTGTCAGTGGTCTTAATGTTTATTGGCGCCAAGATGTTGTTGCCGGAGAGGTACCACGTCCCCACGTGGGCGGCGCTGGCAGTCGTGGCAGGTGTGCTCGGCCTTTCAGTGCTGGCTTCAGTTCTGTTCCCGAAAAAAGAACAGGCTAATTCGCCGGCGGAGCCTAATTAGGAAGAGCACCGGGCTTAATCGACATGAGCAGGGCAAATTGCTGTTCCGGTGAAAGCCCAGTTGAGTTTCTGCGGCGTGCGGTGCCCATACGGTCTTCAGGCAGCATTCCGGCCCGGTCCATGTCTTCATTGGAAAGCTTTAATTCGCGCAGTCCCCAAAAACGCGTGCGAATGGCTTTATGGTGCTCGTTGATATAGCTGATTTCATGCTCGGTAATCATGGAGAGCGCCTTTTCATAGGCGTCTTGAGGGGAATCGGCAAAAATTACCCGGGTCTTTTTGTGGACCAGGTTCTGAGGATCGCCTTCCAAGGTGACTTCTTCTGTGAGCTCTGCTACGTACCAGCGATTATCTGTCTGCGAAGAATGGGGCATGTTATTCCTTTTCAACAGGTTGTGCGGAGCCTTTCGGAACAAACTTACCCGCAGATTCGCCAAAATCCCTTCTGGTACGTACTAATCCCTTCTAGGATTTTTGGGGGCCAACTCTAATAAGGGTATGTCCAGAGGCCCAAAAATAGAGGTTTTGAAAAAAATATTTGTTTCTAGTTTTATTTAGTTAGATCAATGGTTCGAGCCCCGGGAAGGCAAAGGGATTAGCAAGAGGCGCAATTTTCGGCCAAAGCCCGCTTTTTGACCCATTTTGCGCTGGCCCTAAGTAACTTGCAAGAGAATGATTAATCGTGGGACGATAGATTATCGTCAGCGCTTCTCTCCAAATCTGGCGGGGCCATGGATTCCATGGCCCTTTGGTTTTCAGAATGGCTTTCTTCGTCTAAACGAAGCGGACACCTTTTTCACCCACAATGGAGTGTTTCTTGAATTTGGCATCTTCGTGTCCAGGGTAGTCTGTACGATAGTGCGCTCCGCGGCTTTCCAGCCGGGCCAGTGCTGAACGTGCAATCAACAGCCCCGCCGTATGGATATTTCTGGCTTCGCAGTTGCGTCGAGAGGTTTCTGGCGGCAGTTCCTGCGCTGATGCTTGAAGTTGTTGTATGGCCTCCGTCAGACTCTGGCGTGAACGCACAATGCCAACCTTGTTCCACATCAATTGCTGAACGCCATGAATAAAGGTTTCAACGTCAATTGTTGCTCCTGAGTTTTTCAGCGGCTCCGCGCAGGTGCTCGCCGGCTGTTGAGTTTGTTGCGCTTCCTTGATCATCGTATTGGCGGCGCGCGCGCCAAAAACCAGGCCTTCCAGCAGGGAATTGCTGGCCAATCTATTCGCTCCGTGGACTCCGGTGCAGGCCGCTTCGCCGGCGGCATAAAGTCCAGGCAGGCTGCTGCGCGCATCCAGATCGGTGCGGATTCCGCCCATAAGATAGTGGGCTGCTGGGCGAATCGGCACTTCATCAACCGTAAGGTCAACGTTGTATTTCAGGCAGGTTTCATAGATTCGGGGAAAGCGCGCTCTGATATGGTCCGCCTTCAAGTGGGTCAAATCCAGATAAACCACCGGCTCTTTCATACGACAGACCTCTAACTCATGCGCAATGGCGCGGGCCACCACGTCGCGCGGCGCAAGCTCCCCGGCCTCATGATATTTGGACATGAAACGGTGCAGTTCAGAATTACGCAGCACTGCGCCTTCTCCGCGCAGGGCTTCTGAGAGCAGGAATCGCGGCGCATTCTTCACGTAAAGCGCAGTGGGATGGAACTGTACAAACTCCATATCACTGATCTCCGCCCCGGCACGGTAAGCCATGGCAACGCCATCCGCTGTGGCGACGGCAGGATTTGTGGTGTTGCTGTAAACATGGCC
>JASLFF010000417.1 GCA_030150795.1 Terriglobales bacterium
ATAAACAATCCAAATTGAAAAGAGGACAACACCATGAACCTTGCAACCTGGTTCAAAGGGCTGGGCGTGTTTGCGTTGAGCTCAATCATTACCGCGCTGGCCACCATGCAACTGGATCCGGCGAGCTTTAACTTTTCCAAAGCCGGACTGACGAAAGTGGGAGCGGCAGCGCTGGTGATTGGCTTGAAGTCAGTGCTGCTGTATCTGAAGCAGTCACCACTGCCGGGGAACCAGCCCGCGCGCATCACTGACTGGACGAAGATTACCAGTGTGTTGGCGTTGTGCGTGGCCATCCCTGCATGCGCGCTGCTGGCGGGGTGCGTGAGTACGTGGGACCAGACAACGTATGCGTCCCTGGCCGCGAGCAAAGCGCTGATCGATTGCGCCGTGGCGGGTTATAACCACTTTGATGCCGACATCCGGCACGCATGCGCCGCTGGTTCACAGGATGGCACGCAGGATGTGGCGTTTGATCCGCAAGCGTTTTATCTGCCGCAGACGCGCGAGGCGCAACAGGCCGTAGAGAAAGCGCGCCATGCGCAGACTGCCGCGGTGGATGCCTTTGCCGCGTATGCCGTGGCCAAAGTGGCAAAAGACAAATCAGCAACGTTGCAGGAAAAACAAGCGGCGGTTGTGGGATTGCTGGAACAATTTCCTGCGCTGCTGAACGCAGTGCGCGGGCTGATGGGGAAGAAGCCTGTAAGTACTGTGGAACCACGAGATGTTCGAGATCCTGTGGCGGCGGTGGTGGCGTTGCAGCCGGCTCGATTTTCAGGGGCTGAAGCCCCGGACACAAACTAAGAGGCGGCTTTTCGAGGCCATCAATGACCGCTCTTCCATCAAGCACTAAATACCAATTACTAAATATCGATTTTCACGAGGTGCAATCTTGGCAACAAATCCAGTAACCAGCATTTCCACCGCAGACAAACTGAAACAGGCGCTCAAGACAGTGACGGATGCAGCGCTGTTCATTGAACAGATCCTTGGCGCAGTGGGGCCGGCCAGTGGCGTGGGCGGGTTCGATGCAGGCGCAATGGAGCGCGTGACCGCCGAGTTCAGCAATCTGGCGGCGATTGCCATCCAGGCCGCGCACGATGTGGCAGGGAAAGAGATGACGCCTGAAAGCGTGATGGCGCTCATGCCGGTGAGCACGCCGTTGCAGCCTGCCGTCGAAGGATAAAGGGGCAAAGGCAAGCGGCATATTCAGGCAAAGAGCAGTGGCGGAGTCGAGATCGATTGGCGCAGTTTTTCGTGATCTTTATTGATCAAAAAACTATATGTTGTGGGCCAGGACCCCATAGATGCGCTAGATTTTGTTGTAGCGAACAAAATACGAATCACATAGAATGATGTTGAACCCAAGTAAAGCGGACTCCCGGCTACATCCTACGGTCGGAGCGCCGCAAAGCAAGGCCTGAACCTATGAGAGTAATGACACCATTGCAGTTTCGCACACTTCCTTTTGAGGAAGCAGCCACGCACTGGCTGGAGATCAAGAAAATGCACAGCAAAAAGCCACGGACGATCGAAATGTATGAATGGTATGTCCGAAATCTGAAGAAGATATTTGCCGGCGTGTTGCTGTCGCAAATTCATATTGGCCATTTTCTGGAATACCAGATGAAACGGCGGATGGAGGCAGGCGCGTCCTGCGTGAACCATGAGTTGAATACGCTGGCGCAGATCTTGAAGGCAGCCGACTTGTGGGACCTCATCGAGAAGCACTACAAGCCTCTGCCGCTGCCTAATTGGACGCCGCCGAAAGTCCTGACCGCAGAGGAAGAAGAAAGATTCTTTCGCACAGTGGCGAGTAACCCGGATTGGAGCGTCGCGTATTGGGCGGTCTCGCTGACGAATAATACGTCGGCGATGGGAATTGAGCTGCGGCATCTGCAGATGAAACATGTCTTCCTGGAGCATGAACCGCCGACTATCCATATCCCCGATACCAAAGTTAAAAATGAATTTCGCGCGCGCGTGGTGCCGCTGAATGCAGTCGCCGCAAAACAGGTGCGCAGAATTGTGGAGCGCGCAAAGCGACTGGGAGCATGGCATCGGGACCACTATATTTTTCCGTACCGGCTGAAGCGCGGCAGTTATGACGTGACCAAGCCGGCATCGGCCTACTTTATACGGTCGGCATTCAGAACGATGCGTAAAAAAAACCGGTCTGGAGTGGCTGCAGCCGCGAAACTTTCGCAACCAGATCATCACGAAGCTTTTTGAATCGGGAGCACCCGACGAAACAATTATGTCAATCGCGGGTCATCAGTCAATAAAAATGTCCCGCTATGTCAAAGCTCGTTAGAAATGTCCCCAGGCTTAACTCATTAGAAGTGTCCCCTTTTTAGGTTGTTGTTGAGGTTGGACTGCGCCCTGAAGCGGAGCCCGTTAGGGCGAAGCGTAAGGGCGCAGTCTAAACCGTGGCACTGCCGCAACTGCTGGCTGTATGCTTTTATAACTTTGCCGCCACGGATGGTCAGGCTTGGCGGGTTTTCTAACTCTCACCGCAGCGACCGCTGGACTAGGCTGGATCGCCTTCGGTGGCGCTTCGGCTAGCTCGCGAAATCTCATCTTCTTGCCTTGGTAGTAGATCGCCATGCTGCCGTCTTCCCATTCGCATACCAGAGCTTTACTTTTGCTGGATCGTCTTT
>JASLFF010000837.1 GCA_030150795.1 Terriglobales bacterium
GCAATTTTTCGCGGGGATCGGTCACCTGGTCAAGCGAGCTTCTGGCCCGCTGAATGAAGCGGTGAAAAGCGGAGTCGATTGAGGCCATCAGCAATTCATCTTTGTTCTTGAAATACAGGTAAATAGTGCCGTCAGCCACCCCGGCGCGGTCGGCGATTTCTGCCACGCGAGAGTGAAAGAACCCGTGCTCCGCGATGACCTCAATGGCCGCGTCCAGAATGCGCTGGTACTTATCTGATGTGCCGTTGGCTGATCGGGTAGCTGCTTGTGAAGGCCGTTTAGCCATGAGAGAACCTTGAATTTACTTGGATTTGCAGGGTAGCGCAACTTCTAAATTTGGTCTAATCCGGCCGGTCAAGACTTCGAATTTAGCTTGAGAATTCCAGCCTAAGGTGTAGGATGCGAAAGCGCAAGGGTGGAGCTGCCGCCGCATGCTGCGGCAGCGCCAGGCTCGAACGAATACGGGGTGCAATCGTGAAGAAATTGCCGCTTTATCTCATCTTTCTCATTGCTATTATGGCGCCGCAAAGCCCGGCACTCGGGCTGCATGCAACTTCCCAAAACAATGAAGACACCTTGATGTTGTTTGCTCCTCAGGCGGATGATCCTGTGCACATTGTGCAGGCATCTTTTGGCGCGGACAACCTGCTGCTGGACGCGCACCTGGAAAACAAGAGCCACAATAAGGTCCAGCTTTACCGGCTTGGCTGGGTATCGGTCAAGAAGGATGAAATAAGGATGGGACGAGGCGAGTTGGTGACCGTTCCGGAAAAAGTGGATACCACTAAAGAGTTTGACATTCCGGCAACCCCCGTTCCTTCCAAAGAAGACTTGTCCAGGCATCCGGCGGGAGTTGTTGTCTACATTGCCGAACTGCAATTTCAGGACGGAACAAAATGGCAGGCGGACGCCAAGAAGCTGAAAAAAGAAGCCATCGATATGCTTAAGTAGAGCTGACTATCTATTGCCGCGGCTGCTTACTATACCATTCCAAAAACTTACGAAACGCCTTGCCGCGATGGCTATGCTGGCGCTTTTGCTCCAGGCTGAGTTCGGCAAATGTCTTGCCAAGGGCAGGGAAGTAAAACAGCGGATCGTATCCGAATCCCTGCGTTCCGCGCGGAACGGTAATCAGTTCTCCCGGCGCTTCACCGGTGAAGATGGCAAGGGTTTGGCCATCCCGAGCCAGGGCAATCACGGATATATATTTTCCCGGATATCGATCGCGATTTAGACGCTGCAGTTGGGAGATAAGGGCGGCATTGTTTGCCTGATCGCCTGAGTTTTGATCGGAGGCCGCGCCTGACTGAAGCACTGTGGCATAACGAGCTGAATGAACTCCCGGCGCGCCATTGAGTGCGTCCACCGCCAGCCCTGAATCTTCCGCCAGCACTAGCTCTCCCGGCGCCAGACGACTGTAGTACTCGGCCTTGATGCGGGCGTTTTGCTCAAAAGTGGTTCCATCTTCAATCGCAGGCGGTACTTCCGCCATGCGTGGCAGAGGATCGAGCGCAACGGCCAGGGCCTGCGCTGCTTCGCGGAACTCGCGTACTTTCCCTGGATTGGTAGTGGCTAGATAGATCCTGGACATTCTCAAAAATTTCCAATGCAAAAGGTTTCCGGGATCAGTGCACGCCCAGAAATCCAAAGAGTGCAACGCCAACTCCCAGGATGGTGGTAATGAAGGACAGTTGCCAGAACAGCTTCATTTCCGCCAGCAGGGCTATTGAACAAAGGACAATCGAGATTTCCAGGAACAGTTCTGCGCCGTCATAGTAATTGGCCCGCCGCTCCACCAGATCTCTTTCAGTCTCCATCTCTTTCGCACTCTCCTGAATATTCACTGCGCCGGCCCTATGGCCGGAAGACTTGTTCTCATGCTCTTTGGCGGTATCAGCTTCTTTGTCGTGCTCTTTAGCGGCTGCATCATTACCAAGCGGCTCTTTTTTCGCGGACTCGCCTTGCTCCTTTTTATCTTCCGTGCTGCCGGTTGTAGCTTCGGGCGTTAAGAATGGCCGCAAGATGGACGAATCCTTGGCCGGACTGCTGCATCCATGCTCCGGCGGCGTGCCACATTCTTCGGCCAGCGATTTCTTGTAGTCCTTAAGGGCCAGATCTTTTCCGTTGGGCAGCAGCGCCGCCATCTCGGCGATTGCACCATATTCATGGGCGCGAATGTGCTTCGCCTGATAGAAGTTCCACTCGTCCACAATCTTGCCCTGGATCAGCCCTTCTTCAGTGTGGGTACGATGGCCCATCAATGTGGCTATGGCCAGTAAAACTGCCACAATCGCCATGGTGAGGCCAATTCCTTTTTCGCCACTTTGGTGCGCATGTTCAGCGCCTTCCTTAAGTTCTTCTTCTAAGCTCATTTCGTCCTTTCTGAAACCGGGTGCGGCTGATGAAATGCATTTGGACTTGAGAAGATTGCTGTCCCAAATTTCGTGCAATCCTCTTCCTTTTCGATTGGAACTCGCAAGATCAATTCCGATGCAGAAACCTGAGCCGCTTCTGCGGACGGGACTGTTCCGGGACGTCATCA
>JASLFF010000471.1 GCA_030150795.1 Terriglobales bacterium
CCGAGCGGAGCGAGGGATCCCTATAAACTTAATGAATCTCTTTGGTAATACTCCGGCATTCTCTTGCAAGTAGTGATCCCTCGCTACGCTCGGGATTTAAAACCCTCACAATTTCTCTTCCTTTGCAATAATCTCTTTCATGATCTCTGAAGCGCCCGCGCCAATCGTATTCAGTCGCAGGTCGCGCCACATGCGTCCAATGGGATATTCCGTGGTGTAAGCGAAGCCGCCAAAAATCTGCATGCAGTCGTATGCGATTTTCTGCGAGAGCTCCGTGGTGTAAAGCTTGGCCATGGTGATTTCCCGCACAGCGCGCTTGCCATGGTTGACCAAATCCAGCGCGCGATACGTCAGCCAGCGTCCCGCTTCCACGGCGGTAAGGTGCTCGGCAAAGCGATGCCGCCAGATCTGGAATTTGCCGATCGGCTGGCCGAAAGCATTGCGATCATGCCCATAATCGATTGCCCAGCGCAGGGCTTTATCCATGGCCGCAAGCGCGCCCAAGGACGCCACCAGCCGCTCGCCCTGAAAGTTTTCCATAATGTAGTAAAAGCCTCGGTCTTTTTCGCCCAGGATGTAACGCGTTGGCAGGCGGCATTCGTCGAAGAACAGCTCCGCTGTGTCTGATGCCAGGTTGCCGATCTTCTTGAGCTTCTTGCCCACAGAGAAACCTTTTGTCTTCGTCGGGAACAGCACCAGCGAAATGCCTTTGTGCCCTTCACCGCCCGTGCGAACGGCCAGAACAATGTAGTCAGCACGTGTGCCGTTGGTGATCCACAATTTTTGTCCGGAGATGATCAGGTCGCCGCCTTCGATCCGCGCCCGCGTCTTGATGGCCGCCACGTCTGACCCGCCGCCAGGTTCGCTAATGCCCAGCGAGCCAATCCATTCGCCGGTCACTGCCTGCGGAATGAATTCGGCTTTCTGCTCCTCGGTGCCCAGTTCCTGAATGACAGGCAGCGCCATGTCAGACTGCACCAGAAACGCCATGTTGATGCTGCCGCTGTCAGAGTGCGCCATGGCTTCAACGTATGCCGCCGTCGCCCACCAGTCCTGTCCGCTGCCGCCCCATTTGGGATCAATGCGGATGCCAAACATGCCGAGCGCACCGGCCTTGGTGAAAAGCTCGCGCGGGAAAATGCCTTCCTCGTCCCACTCCGCCGCGTAAGGCGCGATCTCTTCTTTGCAGAAGCGCGCCACGGTCTGCCGGATGAGTTCATGCTCTTCAGTGAAATACGGGAACTCAGTGCTTTGCTGCTGTACTGCTTGCGTGCTCATTGGCATCCTCCACGGCTTCAATCTCGACGAGCATCTGTCCCGGCGCCACTACTTCAGCGGGCTTTACCAGCAACGCCCGCACCACGCCCTGAATTGTGGCCTTTATAGTTTGCTCCATTTTCATGGCTTCCAGCACGATTAATCCATCCCCTGGTTTTACCGCCTGGCCTTCCGCCACCAGGATGCGCAACACCTGTCCCGGCATGGGCGAATTTGCGCTCTGATGTTGGGCGCCGGCCGCCTTTTCCGGAAACCGCGGCAGGCGCGTGACCTGCCGCTGGCCAAGGCTTGAGCGGACATAGTAGTCCGTTCCACGCTGACAAATGTCAAAACGATAGCGCACGCCCCTGCCGTGCGAATGAAAGACTAACGCATCTACAAGGTTCTCGCCGATAGAAAGTGTGTCGATTGTGCCTCCCGAATCGCCAACCTGGTATTGCTTTTCGGCGACAGCAAATTTCATCGCCGGTGCCGGCGTTGGATTGTTTCGAAACCTTGGCGGAATCGACGGCAGAATAGTTCGTCGTAGATGTTCTGTTCGCTCGATGTAAGCGCACGTGACCGAGCAGAATATCCTGTCCAATTCTTCATCCGCCGCCGGAGAAAAAGGCAGCCGAAATCCGGTATGCACCCTTCCGCTCTGAAATTCCTCCGACTCCAGCATTGCGATGAGAAACTCGCGGTTCGTCCGCAGCCCTTGCGCGGCAAAGCTCCGTAGCGTGTGCGTAAGCTTTCTGATGGCCGATGGCCTGTCCTCGGCATGCGCAATCACCTTCGCCAACAGCGGATCGTAATAGACACCGATCTCGGTTCCCTCTTCCACGCCGCTGTCTATGCGCAAACCCATCGCAGGCTCGGGCGGCCGCCACACATGCAGCACTCCAGTCGAAGGCAGAAAGTCATTCGCGGGATCTTCAGCGTAGAGCCGCGCTTCAATGGCATGTCCTGTCAGTGCCGGCTGTGCGTCCGGCAATTTTCCGCCCTGCGCGATTTCAATCTGCAGCCGGATGAGGTCCAGTCCGGTCACCATCTCGGTAACCGGATGCTCCACCTGAATCCGCGTGTTGACTTCAATGAAATAGAAATCGCCGGAAGGCGCCAGCAGAAACTCCGCTGTACCCGCATTCGTGTAGCCGACCTTGCGCGCCAACGCCACGGCAGCATCTGTCATGCGGCTCCGGATTTCTGGCGTGACCGCCGGCGAAGGGCTCTCTTCAATGATCTTCTGATGCCGCCGCTGGACCGAGCAGTCGCGCTCATAAAGATGCATCGCGTCGCCACGATGATCGCCAAAGATTTGCACTTCGACGTGCCGAGCGCCTTCAATATATTTTTCCACCAGCAGCTCGCCATCGCCGAACGCGCGCTCTGCTTCGCCCTTGGCAGCCGCGTAAGCTTCTTTGAACTCGCCGGCGTTACGCACAATGCGCATGCCGCGTCCGCCCCCGCCAAGCGCTGCTTTAATCAGCTTTGGAAATTCATTTTCCGCCGGGGCCGGTACAACAGGGACGCCAGCCTCCTGCGCCAGTCTGCGCGCTTCGCTCTTTGATCCCAGCGCTTTGATCACATCTGCACGCGGACCGATGAAAGCAATGCCCGCAGCTTCACAGGCAGAAGCGAACGCGGCATTCTCCGCCAGAAATCCATACCCGGGATGAATCGCATCGGCCCCAGTAAGCCTCGCAGCAGCAAGAATCTTTTCAATATTGAGATACGACTCTTTTGGGGCCGCGGCGCCAATCGGCATCGCCTCATCCGCTAGTCGTACATGCAACGCATCGCGGTCGAAATCCGAATACACCGCCACGGCTTCAATACCCATCGCACGCCACGTGCGCATGATGCGCACAGCGATCTCGCCGCGATTGGCGATGAGTATTTTGCGGAAAAGCTTCATGGTCTATGAACAGCTAGCGATTTAACAGCAGCTTCTTTCTGAAATCTCGAGTGCAGCGAGAGATCCCTACCGTCATGGCTCTCCGTTTACCCGCCTAAGGCTCCTAGCTATAGGGTTCCTTCGCTTCGCTCGGGATAAAACAATCAATGCCTGAACACTCCCCACTCCATCGTCCCTTTCACCGGCGCGTTATACGCCGCCGACAATGCAATCGCCACCACGGTCCGTGTGTCGCGCGGATCAATAATGCCGTCGTCCCACAGGCGCGCCGTAGCAAAATAGCAATCGGATTCTTTCGCGATCTGGTCTTCCAGCATCTTCCGTCCCATCGCCATTTTTGCTTCGTCGATGGGCTGGCCGGTTTTGGCGGCGGCATCGCGCTTAATAATGTCCATCACTCCGGAGAGTTGTTTTTCGCCCATCACGGCAATGCGATGGTTCGGCCACGTAAAAAGGAAACGCGGAGCATAAGCTCGTCCACACATCGCGTAATTACCCGCGCCATACGATCCGCCAACCATGATCGTGATGGCCGGCACGGTAGAGTTGGAAACTGCATTGATCAGCTTGGCGCCATTCCGGATGATGCCGTCTTCTTCATAGCTGCGGCCTACCATAAAGCCGGTGATATTCTGGAGAAACAGCAGCGGGATGTCCTGCTGGTTGCATAGCTGGATGAACTGCGTGCCTTTGCCGGCCGACTCCGACATCAATACGCCATTGTTTCCCAGAATGCCGACTGGAAAGCCATGAATGTGGGCGAAGCCAGTGACCAGCGTAGGCCCATACTCTGGTTTGAATTCGGCAAACTCGCTGCCGTCCACGGTCCGTGCAATCACGTCGCGTATTTCAAATGGCACGCGCACATCGGCCGAAGCAATACC
>JASLFF010000498.1 GCA_030150795.1 Terriglobales bacterium
GGGCTGGGATATTACCGCAGGGCAAGAGCGTTACATGCGGCGGCAAAAGAAATCGTCCGGCGCGGATCGTTTCCTCGTTCGGTGCCAGAGCTGATGGAATTACCAGGAGTGGGTCGTTATACGGCGTCTGCTGTCGCCAGCATTGCCTTTAACGAACCCGTGGCCGTGGTGGATGGCAACATCAAGCGCGTAATCGACCGCCTGGTAAATCAAAAGGCCCAGCCGGCAGGAGCCAACACGGAGAGTCACTACTGGGAGATTGCCGACCAGTTCCTGGATCGGCAGAGCCCTGGGGATTTTAATCAGGCAATGATGGAGCTGGGCGCATTGGTCTGTTTACCTGGCCAGCCTCTGTGCCATGCGTGTCCCGTCGCGGAGCTGTGTGGCGCTCGTGGACCTACGGAAAAAGCTGAGCGTCCGGCCCGCCGCAAAGCCGAGCTGCATTATGCTCTGGCGCGAAGGAATGGCAGCGTTCTTTTGTGCAAGCGGAATAAGAATAGTTCATTGATGCCGGGAATGTGGGAGCTGCCCGAAGTCAAGGCCGAGCGGAAACAGAGTAAATTGCCTCTGCTGAAGCTGCGCCACTCCATTACCACCACAGATTACACCGTGTTTGTGCACGATGAACAAAGGAGAAGACGCCAGGGCGACAGATGGGTTCCTCTACGTTCCGTTGATCGTCTTCCGATCACCGGACTAACACGCAAAATCATTCGAGGATTAGGCGATGCATAAAACAGTGTTCGCATTCGCGATGATTCTGGCAGCCTTTGCCGGCCGGGGTTGCACTGCGTTTGCTTTCGGAGAAGCGGCACAGTCCGCGGCAGCGGAGAAGGCGAACTTCCCATCTAGCGATTGTTCCGCGGAAGCCGAGTCTCTTCCCCAAGGTACAACGCGCGTATTCATCGCGTTAACCAATGGTAAAGATGGGACCGGCGCGTCCATGGCTGAAGCACGCGATGGCAGCACCGTGACCAGGTTTGACACAATCCTTCGCTGCTACAGCGAGGGATGTACGGAGCGGCAGAATTCTGGCGCGGCGGTGGCGAGGACAGAAAATCTGATCGTCTGTCTGGGACCAGGAACATTCTGGACGCTGGGCGCTTACGATTATCTTATCGCCGTTCCGCATCCGAACCCGGCCGGCTTTACGATTGGGAAGGGATGGAAGATTCACGGCTCGGGAAAAGATATGACAGTCGTGAAACTCAGCGACTATCTGCCTATTACAGACCCTAAAGATCAACGGGTGCTTCCGGTGAATAGCGGCGTTGGATTGGTCTTTGGCACCAACGCGGACAATGCTCCGGGGATTGAGATATCCGACCTGACGATCGACGGAAATTATCCTGTACTAAAGTCGCGCGCGCGGCAAAACGGCATCAAGGCGCTTACGCTGGATGCGATTCACCTGCGCTCAGACCTGGGCGGACATCATATTCACGACGTGAACGTAATCAATTCAGCGGCGGAGATTGGTTCCATCAATCCGCGCTGGGAGGCCTTTCCCATTTGGATCCTCTCGGTGGACCGCTCCCGGCCGGGCCAGGACCGTGACAACATTATTGAAAACGTCAGCATGAGCCAGTCTGCCTGCATCCTTTGCACCGCCATCTGCGTGGCGAACGCCACTGCCGAAGTGAAAAATAATGTGGTGGAAGGTTTTCAGATTGCATACGGCGGCTGGGACTTGGCGGGAGGATCATTTCACGATAACACGGCCATTAACACGGAGTTCGGTTTCAACATTGATAGCCTGGTAAACAACGGCGTAACGATTGAGCGAAACAAGATTATTCATCCAAGGAAGTATGGCTTTGTGGTGGGCGGCGGCGGCACATTTGCGGATTTTAAGTACCTGGATAACACGGTGCAGGTAGATAAATCGGGAGTGATTGCATTTGTGCTGCGGGGGAACGTAATGAGAGCCGTTATCGCAGGAAATAAGGTGCTGGCCGACAATTCTTCAGGCGCTGGCTCTACGGCTTTCAAGATCTATTCTGCGAGTCGCGATGCCGGTCCAAATAAAGACAACATATATCAATCGAACCAGATAACCGCGGGAACGTCATTGGTGTTTCGGGCACCGTCGCAGAAAACGCAAAACTGTTTCTTCGATAATCGAGATGAACGTGGCAATCCGCTCAAAGATCTGCCGGACAGTCATGCTGAGCCGTGCATCGCAGATCCGCGCACGCCTGCAGCACATTAGCGCGGGATTTTCACCAAGCCCACAAGTTATCTACAATAGAGTCTTAGCTGGAGGGGACCCAATGCCCGCACTGGAAGCCGGAGTTCAGGCGCCGGAAATCGAACTGCAATATTTGGATGGCCGTAAGTTTTCACTCAAGGAAGAACGCAAGAAAGGCCCTGTGGTAGCGGTATTTTTCAAGGTGAGCTGCCCCGTATGCCAGATGGCCTTGCCGTATCTTGATCGCATTTATAAGGCTTATGCCAAGAGCAGGGCGTTTACTTTCGTTGGCGTGTCACAGGACAATGCGGTGGACACCAAGGCATTTAACCGGCAATACAACATCAGCTTTCCGGTGTTGCTGGATCCGGTGGGAAAGTATCCTGTTTCAAACGCCTATAAGCTGACCAATGTGCCCACAACATTTCTGATTTCACCTGAAGGCGAAATCGATTTTGCGACAGTAAGCTGGTCAAAAGCAGACGTGGAGCAATTGAATCGGCGTCTGGCGGCAGGCAGCGGTGTGGCAGCGGCGCAGATTTTTCTGCCGGGAGAAAACGTTTCAGAATTCAAGCCCGGTTGAGAAGCTAAAAATTGATCCGCGGTCGCGGATACAAGAGCATTCAGCAGTCGGCAATCAGCGTTCAATCAAAAGAGGAACCATGAAAAGACTCGGCACATTCTTGTCTATCACCGTCATTTGTATCTCTGCGGCATCCGCTCAGAACTCCGCGCCGCTGGCCGCGCAAAAAGCCATGAACGCCATTGACGCGGAGAAGATCCGCGCGACGGTGAAATACCTTTCTGACGATGCTTTGCAGGGCCGCGGAACCGGACAAAAGGGCGGCGACATGGCGGCAGACTGGATTGCCGCGCAGTTCAAAAGCTATGGCTTGGCTCCTGCAGGCGATCATGGAACATATTTCCAAAAGATCGATTTTTTTGGCGTGACCACAGATCCCAAGCAGACCAAGTTTTCTTTTGTGCCTAAGTCCGGCCCGGAAATGGCACTGAAATTTGCGGATGATTACGTGGCGAATGACCAGACGCACGCGCAAAAATCTGAGATTGATGCGCCATTGGTTTTTGTAGGTTACGGAATCAACGCGCCGGAATACAACTGGGACGATTACAAAGGTATGGACGTAAAGGGCAAGATGTTGCTCATGTTGGTGAATGAGCCCCCCTCAGACGATCCAAACTTCTTCAAAGGCCGCGCGCTCACCTATTATGGCCGCTGGACTTACAAGTATGAGGAAGCGGCCCGCCGCGGCGCCGTGGGCGTGGTGCTGATCCATAAAACAGAAATGGCCAGCTATGGCTGGGAGGTGGTGCGCAATTCGTGGGGAGGCGAGACTTCGCTTCTCAAAGAAGACACGGATCCCAAGCTGAAATCCGCAGGCTGGATTCAATTGGAAGTGGCGCGCAAACTGGCCGCGGCCGCGGGCATGGACCTGGACAAAATGCTGCATGACGCAACCACGCACGGCTTCAAGCCGGTAGAACTGCCGGTCCGTGTGAAAGAAACAATCGTAAGCAAGGTGCGGAGCTTTACTTCACGGAACGTGGTGGCGCAGGTGAAGGGCTCTGATCCCAAGGCGGCGGAGCAAGCGATCCTGTACACGGCGCACTACGATCATCTCGGCATCCATCCTGATGAACCGGGCGACAATATTTATAACGGCGCAGCGGACAATGCTACGGGATGCGGAATTCTGCTGGAACTGGCACGCGTGTTTGCCGCAGCCCCGGAGAAGCCCAGGCGTACGGTTATTTTTGCCTCAGTCACAGCTGAAGAACAGGGACTGCTGGGCTCAAAATATCTGGGGCAGCATCCGCCGATTCCAGCCAGAAATATTTCGCTCGACCTGAACTATGACGATATCCAGCCATTGGGAGAGCCACAGCAACTGGTCGTTTCCGGGGCCGAGCGCACAACCGTATATCCGCTGGTGGAGAAAGTGGCAAAGGAGTTCGCGATGGAAATCCAGCCGGACGATCATCCTGAAGCCGGCCATTATTACCGGTCTGACCACTTCAGCCTGGCGCGCGTGGGTGTACCGGCATTCAGCGTGAATGAAGGGGCTCTGTTCAAAGGACACGATCTGGCTTGGGGTGAAGAAAAAGAGCGGGACTATGTTGCTCACCGCTATCATCAGCCTTCAGACCAGTATCGGGAAGATATGGATTTTACCGCCGACGCCAAAGTGGCAAAATTCGGCTTGGTTTTGGGCTGGGAGGCGGCGAACCAGCCCGCGCTAGCCGGCTGGCAGCAGGGCGATGAATTTGAGAAAGCCAGAAAAATGGGACAGTAGAGATTTTCCTGCTGAAACCAGCCTATTAGCCGTGTTGAAGGTGCCATTAGTAACGTAAGGAAACGTGGGCAACTGCGGTACAATTCCGGCATTCCCCCGCATTTAGCCGGCCAAAATGTCGTTTTCGTTCCTTCAACGCGGTAGTCTGCCCGATTACGCCCGTCAGCTCGTGGTGACCAGCGATGAACCCTCGCTCGTTCTGGAAGGCCTGGTCACAGGAATCGATAATCTCAGGCACGACGTCTACCTGAGTTCAAAATTCACTGAAGCCGCCCGCCAGCACATTTTGAAACTCGTGGCCAAACACGGGAATGTGGAAGACATGGTGCAGGACGAGCGACCGCTCGGACGGCAGCCTATGCGTCCCAACGGCCATGGGAATCGGCAATCGGATTCGGCAGAGTTCAAGCG
>JASLFF010000839.1 GCA_030150795.1 Terriglobales bacterium
CCCGCTTCAATTCATGCATTTCGTCATGGCCGCGAATAAAGCGCTCATTGAATCTCAGTGTGTGAGCTGTGGTTCGTGGGTTGCCGCCGATCCCAGCGAGAGCAGGCTCGCCATCGCTGAATTAGCGCACCATTGTCCTGTGTAACTGAATGCTTTTAGCATGCGGTTGCGTCTGAGATCTGTAAGATCAACCGGAGCCAAAGAGTGGGCGTTCCGGTAAAAGAAAAAATTTGAAGGAGAAAAATTATGAGCACCACGCCAGCAGTTAATTCAGAGCCAAGTGTAGGGCATGAGACAAAGGCCAAGGTAGAGAAAAAGTCCGCTGCTCCGAATGCGATGAACAAATATGCGGAAGTCCGGCTGGCCAAAAAGAAACAGAGACGCAAGGCGCATCGCCTGACGATCAAAAGGTCGAATACGAACGGGTAATCTTTGGTGTTGGTGCCGAGAGGGGGACTCGAACCCCCACGAGCCATTTAAGCCCTGCGGATTTTTAAGTTGAGGCGGTAAGCGGGCGTGAGCGAAGCGGGAGACCGCTGCCGAAATCCTGAGCGACGCGCAGTGGAGATTGCTAGAATAGGGCCTCGCTACACGAACCAGGGGCAAGTATTAGATATTTAGTCCATCGGGGCGTTAAGCTTCGATGTGTGACTGGCTGTAATGCGTGCCTTGGAGGCAGGATTTCATGCGTTGTCCGAAGAGCAGTGCGATCGTCATACTTTCACTTTTCGTGCTTGCAGCTTCACCGCTGCAGGCACAGGTAAATCAGGGCCCGACCTGCACCTATACCGGCAAACTCACAGCTAGCGGCAAAGCGGAGGTATCGGTTTTTCGCTTGACCGTACCTGGCGAGTCCGCGCCGCTGGCCATCCTTGCGGGCGGTACGGTTGCTCCTGTCGTCATGTCACGGTATTTGAATAGCAACGTGTCCGTAAGAGCCAAACGGGTCAGAGAGAATGGCGTGGAGATTGGCATCGCGGTCAGCGATATGTTTCCCGCGCAGGGCTACGACAATGATGCAGTGGGCAGTGGCTGCATGCACGATCTTGAAGGCGACGCCAACTATCCTAGCTTGGCCAATGCGATTTCTACCGACGGGTCAGTGATCGTAGGCCGTAAAGTTGGCGGCCATGCCTGGAAATATGCCGCCGGACGTTTTACCGATCTGGGAACTCTAGGCGGACCCACTTCCGAGGCAAACGCGGTTTCCAGCGATGGGTCCGTCATCGTCGGTGTCTCCGATACCACCGGATCGCCCCATGCGTTCCGCTATGCGGACGGCCACATGTCGGATTTGGGCGTGCCCTCCAACTACACGCGCTCTCGTGCTACAGGGGTGACCGCCGATGGCAGCGTGATTGTGGGAACCTCCGACTACGTGAGAGGCGGAAACATCATTCTCAAACAATCCTGGCAGTACGCCAACGGCGCAATGCAACAGGTAGGTTTTAACAATCTGGAGGCGTTGGGGGTTTCCGCCGATGGGTCGACTATCATGGGAAAGTTCTACACGCGCGATCAAGACTTCACGGATTCTTTCATAGGATTTATACTGCGCAACGGAAACATGACGCGGATTGGCGATTTTTTCGATGCCGTTGCCTCTTCACGAGACGGGTCGATCATCGTTGGAACCAGCGGCCAGTTCAAGAATCGGTACCACAACGGCCAGGTGTCGAGCATGGGGCGTTTTTTCCCAGCTGCAATGACGCCCGATGGGTCCGTGGTTGTCGGGCAGAAGAATTTCGCCGCAGTCAAGTATTCTAACGGCCAGCTTAAATATCTTGGGTTGCTTGGATGTAAGCTCGCCAGCTCCCCGCCCCAATCGTGCGACCTAAGATCCACGTCTTACGCTACAGGAGTATCCAGTGACGGTAAGCGCATTGTGGGCTACTCAACCTCCCGCGACGGTACGCTTCATCCGTTTCTTTATGAGGAACAATAGCCCATGCGTCGACCTTTAAGCAACACAGGCAAAAACAGAATCTTGCTTCACGGGTTCGTCGTCGGATTCAAAGTCGATAATTTCGTTGTTATCTCGGGGGTGACGACATTTGCAAAGATTCAATAAAGACCCTCTTGGCATCAGCAAAACGGTGGAATCCCCGCTCGCTTCAATAAGCGAGGTACGTATCGAGCACGCAGCAAGGGAAAGAGGCTGCTTAAATCATGAAAACAGGATGGAAGGAGTGGTGCCGAGAGGGGGACTCGAACCCCCACGAGCCGTTTAAGCCCTGCGGATTTTAAGTCGTTTGCGTATGACTCTAAATAGATGATAAATAAACTAGTTACATTGATATAATTCTTAAGTGTGTAAGTTTCTGTGTAAGTTTTCGGGTTTTTAAAGCATCCCTTCCCTCCCCGTTCTGTTTCTTGCGGTCGTGCGAATGACGATAGATTTACTTTGTTTCATTACGGCTTTTCGAGTTCACGTTTCAGAGCTGCAATAGCCTTTTCAATCGTCTCGCCCAGCACCCAACCCTGCGCGTCTGAAATCTCATAAACGTCATTGAACGTATAGTCCCTCACCCGCACATTCAATTGCCTGTTGCGGCCGGTGCGATATGTGCGCGGCTGCCTCTTGGATTTGCCCGGAGCGGGTTCCCGGCTAGTAAATTTTGCCGCCTCTGCAACCTTCTTGACCGCCTCCGGCGGCGGGGCGGCGGCGGGCTTGGCCGGCGCAAAGCCAGCTACATCAAAGTCGCCGGTGCCGAAAACATCTGCCCTTTCAGCCATCACGCCACCTCTGCCGCTTGCGACTGGTTGATTTCGCGGAGCATTGAAACCAGCTCACCCGCAAACGCGCGGGCATTGACGATCGCGGTGTCGATGTTCCGG
>JASLFF010000558.1 GCA_030150795.1 Terriglobales bacterium
AGTGAGATCGGCGCAAGGACGATTACCGCTCACGCGCGGGCCGTCGTCAAGCGATATTCTGCCCGTAGGCGAAACGCGCAGGTGATGCGAACCCGGGCAAACATGAAGCTGGCCCGGAACAATAATTTCGCCTGCTTCCGCTTCTTTAACCTTAATCTGTGACACTTCCGCCAACTGGCTGCTGAACTGGGCAGTAAAGTTTCCCGGCATATGTTGCACAAGAAGCACTGCTCCCGGAAAATCTTTGGGAAAAAACGGTATGAACTTCATCAGCGTGGCCGGTCCGCCTGTGGACGACGCCAACACGATGAGGGGAAATTTTCCGGCGCTCTTGGCCGCGGCATTTACTGCAGCACGCACTTCCTGCAGTCCATTGTCGCCATTCTTTGAAGCAGGCTCCACTCGCGGTGATGAAGAAGCTACCTCATGCTGCAACTTAGAACGCGTTGCCGTGCGAACCACGCGAACTTTCGCCGCCATCTTCAGCTTGCGGCACAATTCTTCTTTCACCGAACTCATGTCCAGATCAATGCCGCCGCTGGGCTTGGGAATAAAATCAATCGCACCCAGTTCCAGCGCTTTCAAGGTGACATCCGCGCCTTCACGCGATTCCGAGCTCACAATCAATATCGGCTTGGGATTGCTGGACATAATGATTTCAGTCGCCTGAAGGCCATCCACATGCGGCATGTTGATGTCCATGCTGATGACATCGGGCTTGAGCGTCTCGGTCTGAGTCACAGCATCGCGCCCATCACGGGCCTCACCGCACACCTCAAGCTGTGGATCAGACGCAATGATGCCCTGCAGCACCTTGCGCATGAACGCTGAGTCGTCCACAATCAGCACCCGAGTTTTCCTGCTTAACGTCATCTGTTACAAACTTCCCTGCTTATCCTGCTGTCGCCTTTTCCAATGCTTGTCCCGCCGGTGATCCGATCAGCCTGGCCACCGCTGTAATGAACTGGTCTTCCTGCACAGGCTTGGTCAGGAACGCCATGGCGCCTTCCTTCATCGCCCGATCACGATGTTTTGCTCCTGCGCGCGACGTGACCACCATCACCGGAATGTTGCGCGTCTGCGGTTCCTGCCGCAAGTGCGATAAGAGTTCATAGCCGTTCGTTCTCGGCATTTCCAGGTCGGTTACCACTAGATCGCAACGCGTCTGGGTAACGATCTCCAGCGCTTCCAATCCGTCCGCCGCTAATTTCACTCGGTAGCCAGCCTTCTCCAGCATGCGTCCAACGAACTTGCGTACGCTGATGGAGTCATCCACCAGCACCACAAGTTTTTCTTCTGGAACAAAATCAATGGCTTCCTGCGGGATCGCGCCATGCGCCACTGCGGCCGCGCCGGGAGCAAAAATTCTTGTGGCATTCGCGCTGGTCATTAACGGACGATGCTCAATGGCCTCGCCCGCAACCAGGCGATTCACATCGATCAAAAGTATCAGGCTGCCGTCCGGAGCGATGGTTGCGCCCGGAAACATCTTTAGGTTGCGCAGGAACTCGCCCAGACTCTTGATAACGATTTCGTCTTTGCGGACGACATCTTCCACTACGATTCCTACCTGGCGTCCTGCGACATTAGCGATCACCATGCGGAAGTAGCCGTTGATCGGCTGGATCGGTTCCAGTCCCAGCACGCTATCAAGGCGGACGATTTCCGTAACCACGTCGCGAACTTTTGTCAGGAGCTTGCCGCCAACTTCTTCAATCTCGTTGATCCGGAGCCGCCGGATTTCTTCCACAAAGGACAGCGGAAGCGCAAACATCGAATTGCCGCAGCGGACAAAAAGCGCTTGCGAAATGATAAGCGTGAGAGGAACTTTCAGCGTGAATCGCGTGCCCAGGCCTTTTTGTGTCTCAACTTCAATCTCGCCATTTAGCAGCGCAAGATTCGACTTCACAACGTCCAAGCCAACACCGCGGCCCGCCAACTCTGTTTTCCGCGGAGCTGTAGAGAAACCTGGCTGGAACAGGAGATCGAGCAAGTCGCGCTCGCCCAGTTCCGCAGCGCTCTCGGCGGAAAGCAGGCCATGTTCCACGGCAGTCTTGCGAACTTTCTCGTAATCGATACCGCGGCCGTCGTCCTCGACCTCTATATATATGTGGTTGCCGCGATGGTAAGCGCGAACGGCAACATTACCGGAATCGCTCTTGCCCTGCTCGTATCGCTCTTCGTCGCGTTCCAGGCCGTGAGCGACCGCATTACGCACCAGATGAATGAGCGGATCAGAAATCTGTTGGATGATGTTGTTATCCAGTTCCGTTTCGGCACCGGCCAGCGTGAGCTCCACTTTCTTGTTCACGGCTTTGGCGGCATCGCGCACAGTGCGTGAAAGCCGCGTGTACAGATTGCCGATTGGCACCATGCGCGCCTGCGTGATTTCATCTTGCAGGCGGTGCGCCAGCTTGGTGAACTCGTCAATGTCGCCATCCACGCGGCGAACAAAGCCGTCAAGTTGCGTCAGCACTTCGGTGATATCGGCGGATATTTCTGTCAGAGAGCGCGAGAGGATGTTGAAATCATCATAGCGGTCCATCTCCAGCTCGCTGAACTCGGCCAGGGAATGATCAAAGGAATGCGAATAGCTGGAATAGCCACTACGCAACGGGAAATCGTCTTGCGGTCTCGGAGTCGGAGCAGCATGTATGCGGCTGAACTCGTGCTTTTCCTGGAACTCTGAGACCTTGTCCTGCATGCGTGCCTTGGAAAAATTCAGCACGTCAGCCAGACGTTCCAACTCGGCCACGCGGCCCAGCATGCGCGTGCGGTTAATCACCAGCTCGCCCACGGCATTCATCATACGGTCTAAACGTTCCAGAGCAATGCGCACAGACTTGGACTGCGGCATGGAAGCCGGCTCTTTGCGCAGCAAATCTTCGTCGGCGAACTTCTCAATGCCTTCCGGCTTCTTGATTTCCGCCGCTGCATGCGGGACCGCCGGAACTGCTGCTGCAGGTTGTGCCTCAGCAGGTGACGTCGCCACAGTCGCGGCGGCCGGTTCTTCATCGGAAAGATGGATCTCTTGCAGATAACTCGCTGGCGCTGCTTCCATTGGCTGCGTAATCGCCGGCGCAGGAACATCGCTTATTGGAGCAGCCGCCGTGTTGGCAACTGCTTCTTCCTTTTCTGGGGGCACCAGTCGCGCGATGCGCGAGAACAGGCCATGGACAGAACCCTGCATCGCAGTTTCATCTGTCCACTGGTGATACAGAAACTTCTTGAGCGTATCCACCGCATCAAGGCAGATATCGATAATCTCTGCACTGGGACGCAGCTCGCCTTCGCGCAGGCGCCCAATCAAGTCTTCCGCGCGGTGCGCCACATGCGATATCCGATGCAGGCCAACCTGCGCCGCTGAACCTTTCACGGTGTGCATGGCCCGCAACAGGCGGTGAATCTGCTCAGAACTGGGATTGGTCTCCAGCGAGAGCAGGCAGTGTGTCACAATCTGCAAATGCTCTTCGGCTTCAGGGACAAAGAACTCCAGCACTTCCGCGGGAACTTCACCATCTGCCGGCAGCGGCTCATAGGGAATATCCGCAACTGGCGCAGGTGCTGCCGTCGTTTCCAGGATTGAATCAGGCTTCTCCGCAGCCATGGTGGGAGTGCTTCCGCTGGATGACGGCTGTGGCTTTTCCTCCTGCTGCGGCACAGCCGAGGTCTGGAACGCGAACGGATAACGCTGTTTGAAGACGCCGATGTCCTCGCCGGACTCAACGCCGTTCGTGCTGATCATGATGAGGTCGGATTCAAGCAGCGCCACGGCCTCAGAGATAAATTCAACCAGCGGACCAGCGGCATCGGCGGCGATGGTGGCATTCAGCGCGTACTGAAAGATATGCGCCAGCTTGCCGGAAATTTCCGCGAAAAGCGGGAAGCCATAGGAGGCAGAGGTGCCTGCAAGCGTGTGCCCCGCAATGTGCAGGCGTTCCACGTCTTCCTGACGTGGATACGCGTCCTGCAGGATGCCCGAGTACTCCCGCAAAAACTGCAGGCGCTCCGACGCTTCCTGTAGGAAGATCTCTA
>JASLFF010000581.1 GCA_030150795.1 Terriglobales bacterium
GATTTCGGCGCCCAGTTCACGCGCCGCGTCAGCAATTGCGTTAGAGATTGCGCCAGTGCCGCCGCGCGAAAATCCCCATGAGCGAAACGCGCCGTCTATTTCTCCCATGTAGTGGTGCAGCAGCACGTAGGCCGTTCCGGGCGAGCGTACGCCAAGGAATGTGCCGATAATTCCAGAAGCTGACATGGTGGCTTTGAGCACGTCGGTCTCAAACCATTGGTCCAAAAAGTCAATGGCGCTCATGGTCATCAACTGGACCTGGTTGTATTTGTCCTCGCTGCTCATGCCCTGAAAACGCTTGCCGATAAACAACATCTTCATCAACTCGCGTGGGTTGAGTGTGCTGGGATCTGGAGGCACCATGCTGAGGATTGGCTTCACAAAGCGGCACATCGCCTGCATGGCCTTGCCGAATTCTTCGTAAGCTTCCGCATCAACCTTTGAGTGGCGCGCGATCTCACGGCGCGACTTGCCATGGTCATTCACGCGCCACAGGTAATCACCATTGGGCATGGGTGTGAACGTGCCATCCAGCGGAAGAATTTCCAACCCATGGCGCGGTAGATCGAGATCGCGAATGATTTCAGGCCGCAGGAGCGACACGACGTAAGAGCAAACAGAAAACTTAAAACCGGGAAAAACTTCTTCTGTCACCGCAGCTCCGCCCAGGACGTGGCGGCGCTCAAGTACCAGAACTTTCTTTCCAGCGCGAGCGAGGTATGCGGCGTTGGTCAGGCCATTGTGGCCGCCACCGATCACAATAACGTCGTATTTCTTTGAGTCGTTGGATACAGATGCCATATTTTGAGGGAGAGACGTTCGTCAACTCGAGACGAACCCGAGGTAGTGACTAGTCATTTTAAAGGACAGGATTGGATTTGTCTTGAGATGCCGGATCATCTAACACACAATCTCCGTGAGAAGTTTGGTTTTTACAACTCCAAAACTAGACGTAACCCAGCAACGACCTCTGACATCATTCGGTCGGGAATCTTACCGATTGCGTCGGTTAGAAATGATCGATCAAGCGTGATTAACTGTGAAACATTGACTACCGAGTCTCGCGCCAACCCGCTCGTATGAGTTGGAAGCAGCACGTTGCCGGGTGCCTCTGCCAGCCGCAGGTTGCTGGAGATCACAGCCACAATTACAGTCTGAATCCGGCTGCGGTTAAAGGAATTCGCCTGGATGACCAGCACAGGCCTGCGGAATCCGGGTTCTGATCCGCGTGGCTCCGGCAGGTCCGCCCACCAGATTTCCCCTCGAGTCACGGATTACCAGGACTCTCTTTCAATTGACTTTGACTGCGCTGCGGCGACGGCCGGATCAATTTTTGCTGGCTCCGCCGAGTAGATTTCGTTCAAGCGCTGCGTGATCCTGGCTGCCTGCCGCCGCTCAATGAACTCCACAATTGCTTTGGCATACAACTGGCTTCGGGACATCTTTAATTTGTGGGCCATTGCTTCCGCGCGGCGAAAAAGGTCGTCAGGGAGAGAGATAGCGGTTTTCACACTCAAAGTATAACACGAGTTATACCACGCCATGATCGTCATGCCGAAATCGTAAACCAGTTCCTTGTTTTCTCCGTGTCTCCGCGCCTCCGTGGTAAATTCGGTTTTTCGTAACCGGCCACACAGCCCCGGTATAATCATTCGTCAGCCCACTTTCACTGCTGAGGTTTTCCCTTGCCCGTTGGTACCGCATTTCACGATCGCACCTTTGCCCTTTGCCACAGCCTGAATTACCGGGAGTGGTCAGGCTTTTACACGGTCAGCAGTTATGAAGTGCATCATGAGCACGAGTACAACGCCATCCGCAATGCTGCCGCATTGATCGATATCACGCCTTTGTACAAGTACATGGTGGAAGGTAAAGATGCTACCAAGCTGGTGAACCGCGTTATCACTCGTGACATCAATAAAGTGAAGCCGGGCCAGGTGATTTACTGTTGCTGGTGTGATGAGCAGGGCAAAGTGATCGACGATGGCACTATCACGCGGCTTGCGGAAAACAAATATCGCTTGACCGCCGCTGACCCGAGCCTGCGCTGGTTTCGCCAGAACGGGCTGAACATGGATGTCCAGATTGAGGATGTCTCAGAGAAAGTTGCTGCGCTGGCTCTGCAAGGCCCGACTTCCGGCAAGCTGCTCAAGAGCGTCGCGGAAGCCGATGTCACAAACCTGAAATATTTCCGCATGACCAGCGGCAGGATCGCGGGTGTGCCGGTAGATATTTCCCGTACGGGATACACAGGCGATCTGGGTTATGAAATCTGGGTGCCGATCAATGACAGCCGCGATGCAGTCAAAGTCTGGGACGCGCTTATGGACGCGGGTAAGCGCTTTGATATTCATCCAGCGGGCATGCTGGCGCTGGATGTCGCGCGCATCGAAGCCGGGCTGCTGCTGATTGAAGTGGACTACATCAGCAGCAAGAAGGCATTGATTCCAGAGCAGAAGTATTCGCCTTATGAACTCGGCTTTGGAAAAATGGTGCATCTGGACAAGGAGAATTTCGTCGGCAAAGCTGCGCTGGTCCAGCAGCACAAAAGCGGCGTGGCTCGGCAATTGGTCGGCCTGGAGATGGATTGGGTGGAGATTGAGGAGCGCTATGAAAAGTTTGGCCTCACCCCTGCAGCGCCGGCGCAGGCTTCGCGCGTGCACGTGCCGGTATATCTGGGCGGGAAGCAGGTAGGCAAAGCCACTTCCACTACATGGTCACCACTGCTCAAAAAGATGATTGCGCTGGCCAGCGTTGACACCGCGCATTCGCAGCTTGGAACCAAGCTGCAAATGGAAATCACGATCGAGGCCGTCCGGCAGAAAGTGACTGCAAAAGTCGCGAAGCTCCCGTTTTTCAACCCGGAGAGAAAAACCAAGACGCCGGTGTAACTCCCAGAAACATTTTGCGCTATCACATCCCCTGACGTAGAGACGTAGCATGCTACGTCTCTACGTCAAGGTTTATCGATATA
>JASLFF010000656.1 GCA_030150795.1 Terriglobales bacterium
CGCGCATCGTTTCTGTGCTGAGGCGATCGGCAAACAGAGAGAGTTGCTCCTTGATGCGATTCTCCATCTCGCCCCGGGCACAGTACAACTCCTCGTAGAGTTTTTGTGCCGGCCATACCTGGACCGCCAGCGAGGTCACGACAAAACGTGGGTTCTCTTTCCCTTCCAAGTGTTCAGCCTTGGCAATGACACGGCGCTGCCGACTCCAACTGCCACTCACCGTTTGGTAGAGGAATTCAGTGAACACCCGTGCCGGTTTCCTGGTTTGTTGGCACTGGCGCTGGGCCTCGGCCATCTGCGGCTCAATGATCTCCCGCAGCTTGGAGTTGCGTGCAAAGCCCAGAACATACTCCACTCCCCTCTGCTCTTCACACCAATGCATTAACTCTTCGCGGCAGAACCCCGAATCGGCTCGTACCACAATCAGCGTCTGGGGCCAACGCTGCCGAATCTGTTGTACGATGCGCTTCAACTCCTCCACACACCCGGCGGAAGCATCCTGATCGGCCGTCCGCAGCCGCACGCACAGCAGATGCTCTCCACAGAAGATGTATAGCGGCAGATAACAATAGCTGTCGTAGTACCCGTGGAAGAAGCGCCCTTCTTGATGCCCATGCAGAGGAAGATCCGTTACATCCAGATCCAACACCATGCATGCGGGAGCTTGTTCATAGGACTCCAGAAACAGATCCACCAGCAAACCATCCACGGCATCGGAATCGCAGAAGATCTTCTTGTAACGGTCCTTGTCACTTTTCTTGTCCGTCAACTCCAGCCGGTTCAAGGTGCTCTTGCCCGCCAGCGGCTCCTCGCCCAGCTTCCCTTTGCCGGCTAATAAACCCAACAACGGATCGTGCCGCAGAAATTCCTGATCGTTGAGATCCTCATAGCCCAAGGCCAGACTGTAGACCCGCTGACGGATCATCTCCCCTACCTCATGGCTGATGTAACTGGGGTGGCGTTGATCACGGAAACAGGCCGTAAAGCGTCCCATCACATCCAGGCGCCGTTCGGTCTCGCGCAGCAACAGAGCTCCGCCGTCAGAACTGATCTGCCCGCCAGCAAAATCGGCCTGTACTTTACGGGAGAAATGAGGTGCAAAACGGAAGCTGGTTTGGTTACACTCTGTCATCAGAAGCCGTTGTTCCTTTCTGGCATTAAATGATCTTGAACAAATCACTTATGCCACGAACAACGGCTTTTGACTATTTATTTGTGAGATATCCGGGCTAGTACGCAAGGGCCGGAGCGCCTTTGCCGTGATGGGCGTAAACCAGCAGGAAGCGCAGGCGTCGGTTGATGCGGCGCTTACGTTTGGCCTGCTCTGGCTGGACGCATGCTGTGAGCGTGAAGCCGGGCGCTCTTTGGTAGAGGGATTGCGGCTCTATGTGCCACGGAAAACCTCAGCGACCATCCGGATTCGCCTGGCGCATCTCAATCACGCCGCGGCAAAGTTTCAGCTGTTTGAATTCGATGAGCGCGACGAATCTTCAACCCAGATCGACCTTTCCGACCATGGCAACATACAGACCCGGCTTGTGCGCCTGCCGGACACAGCGCAGGTACGCTCACGTTTTGCCGCGACCCTAAGCAGGATCACGGCGATTGCGCCGCAAGCGGAAGTCGGCGTCATCTCTGGCACTGAGCTGTCTTTTCATTTGCACGGATTGGAACTTGCTCGCATGAGACTTGCCAATGCGCCGGGAGTATTTCAGGTGACGGAAGAAATTATCTTTGGTCCGCCAGGATATGAAACGCGACTGAACGACGAGACAGCGCTTGCGTTTGAAGAGTTCATCAAGACTGTGGTGGGTGCTCGAATCCCCAGTGGCGACCGTCGCGATCCGCTCTGGCGCATGTATCCGGAGCGCTGGCTGGAATCTCTGATCTTTAAGAATGTTTCCGCCGTGGATTCCAGCCTTGATCCGGCTCATGTTTATTCACAGGTACCGGCATTTTCCGCTTCAGATCGCGCGATGATTGACGTGCTGACCTGCACCCGCGACGGGCGGCTTGCCGTGCTGGAGCTTAAGGCCGACGAAGACATGCATCTGGCGCTACAAGGTCTGGACTATTGGGCGCGCGTTCTGTGGCACCATAAGCGCGGCGAGTTCCAGCAGTATGGATATTTCTCCGGTTTACAACTCTCACCCCAGCCGCCTTTGCTGATGCTGATCGCGCCGTCACTCAGGGTGCACCCAGCGACGGACACCGTGCTGCGATATTTTTCGCCAGCCATAGAGTGGTCGCTGGTGGGACTGGATGAGAGATGGCGTGAAGGAATCAGGGTGGTCTACAGGAAATCGGCGGTCAAAGCGCTTCACGCTTGAAATCAGGAAAACCAAGCCTTTTTAACTACAGAGGACACGAAGGATCACAGAGGAAATAGAGAGCCAAGAGATTAGTTAGTAGCGGTAGGGACCTCTCGCTACGCTCGAGGTTTTAGAGAAACCAAAAGCTTATAGCGTTATCTCCATGCCTTCAGACGCTGCGCGCACTTTGGGATAGTGCTCGCGGGCCTGCTTGACGACTGCGTCAATGCAGGAGTCGGAGTGGTCAGGATCGTGGTGGAAGAGAATGAGTTCTTTGGCGCCGCTTTCCATTACCACGTTGATGGCTTCGCGCCAGTGGCTGTGTCCCCAGCCTTGCTTGCGGGCGGCATATTCTTCAGGAAGATATTGCGCGTCGTAAATCAGCAGGTCAGCGCCTTCAGCCAGCTTGCGAACGCTTTTATCAAAGACCGGATCGCCGGGTTCGTTGTCCGTGGCGTAAACAATGACTTTGCCCTGGGTTTCCATGCGGAAGCCGAGGCAGCCCTGAGGATGGTTGAGCCACATAGATTGCACGGTACAGCCTTCAAGTTTGGTGCGGCCTTCATCGATAGTGCAGAACTGGCGGTGAGCGGCCATGTCACTCATGTTCACGGGGAAATATGGGTCGGCCATCTGCTCTTCCAGGGCCTGTTGCAGACCGCGCGTGCGGCTGGATGAGTGAAAGACGAAAGAGCTGTCGCGGTCGTTATACAGCGGCGAGAAAAACGGGATGCCCTGGATGTGGTCCCAGTGAAAATGCGAAAGAAAAATGTGTGCGTTGATCGGGTGGCCGTTCTTTTCCTGGGACAACTGCTTGCCCAGGTTGCGGAATCCGGTGCCGCAATCGAAAACATAAATGTGCCCGTTGACGCGGACTTCAACACAGGAGGTATTGCCGCCATAACGCAGGTTTTCTGATTGGGGAGTCGGCGTTGAGCCGCGCACACCCCAGAATCTGACTAGCATTCGTCTTCACCTGTGGCGCCTGAGCTAGCTTAGCGCCTATTCTGCTATCGGTCCCGCGAACTCCAAGGGGGTACAAACAGTTCATGCGGGTAATGCTTCTGCTTTCTTATGTTTGACGCAAAGTATAGTCCAATTGGAAGCCCTCAAACCACTGCGTTTGGCCGGCTGGCGTAATCAAATGTGTACTTTGGACATATTAGAAGGACGTGTACTTTGGTGCGGTAAAGCTTAATCAGAATTTAAGAATCGGCTAAGATAGGCTTCCTGATGTTATTTCCAGATTACAAAGAGTTTTCCCGGTTGGCCCGCACGGCAACACTGGTTCCCGTGGCCAAAACCGTTGCTGCCGACTTACGCACGCCCGTCTCGGCCTTTCTGAGCGTGGCCGCCGACGAACCCAACGCCTTTCTGCTGGAGTCTGTCGAAGGCGGCGAAAAAATTGGCCGATACACCTTTCTGGGTGCGCGACCTTATATGGTTCTGCGCGCGCGGGGCCGCCAGATCACCATTGAGCGCAACGGCAAAAAGACGCAGCAGGAAGGCGACGTCTTTAAGATCCTTGACGGCCTCTTGCGCGAGCATACTCCTGCCTCCGTTCCCGGACTTCCGCCGTTTACCGCAGGCGCTGTCGGATTCTTTGCGCATGATGCAGTGCGCCAAATTGAAAAACTTCCGGTGTTGGCCAAAGACGATCTGCAAATGCCGGACTGCAACCTGATGTTCTTTGACCGGCTGCTGGCGTTCGATCACGTGCGGCATGAGATTTTCATCATCGCCACCGCCGACGTGCGGCAGCAATCTCCCAAGCAGGCCTATGCGCAGGCCGTGCGCGATATCGCCAGGATTGAAAAGAAGCTGGCTGCGCCGCTGCCGGCAAAACTGCTGCGCACGCCCAAAGCAAAAGGCGGCAAGGTGAAAGTTGCAGTATCGGTGAGCAAGAAGCATTTCATCCGCACCGTGGAAAAAATCAAGGACTACATCATGGCCGGCGACGTCTTCCAGGCCGTGCCATCTTTGCGGCTTGAGCTTGAGCCCGGCGTGGAGCCGTTGAATATTTACCGGGCACTGCGGCGCGTGAATCCTTCGCCGTATATGTATTTCCTCCGCATGCAGGAGATGACCGTTCTGGGCTCGTCGCCGGAAATGCTGGTCCGTGTGACGGGACGCAAGCTTGAGTACCGGCCCATTGCGGGCACTCGCAAGCGCGGCCGTGACGAAGCCGAAGACCGTCGCCTGGAAGAAGAGCTGCGCCACGACGAAAAAGAGCGTGCAGAACACGTCATGCTCGTCGACCTGGGCCGCAATGACGTTGGCCGCGTCAGCGACTACGGCACCGTCCGCGTCCGCGACCTGATGTTCGTGGAGCGCTACTCGCACGTCATGCATCTGGTCTCCGCCGTGGAAGGCACG
>JASLFF010000697.1 GCA_030150795.1 Terriglobales bacterium
CAGGAATACAAAGGCCGAGCTTGGGAGACCATCATGGTGAATCGTCCTAAGAGCAGGCGAGGTATTGTGAGAACTCCCTGATGCAGTATGGATAGAAGAAAAATCCTCGGGGTCCTTCGAGTCGTCCTCAGTCGCAAGCTCTCTCGGACTCGCTCAGGAGGACAGAGATAAAACAGTTTGCATGAATATGGGCTCCCGGTGTTGCAAAGTTTCTGAAATGCAAACATTCATGCCGGCATGAAATGCCTGGTCCAGCCCGTCAGGAATACAGCAACCGGTTACTGCTTGCGAATCTGAATTGTTCCGCGGTCAGTGCGCAGACGGATGTCTGGGCCACCTTTGCCGACCGTGGCGCGTGCGGTGGCATCGCGGCGCTGGTTATCTACGCTGACGCTGAAATCATTGACGTCAATGGTGCCGTCTTTGCTCTCTGCATCGAGCCTGAAGCCGGCCGCCGGAGGCATTTCCAGCTCAATTCCGCCGCGCTCATTGTTGACATCGATATTTCCCAGCGGCGTCTTAGGGCGGATTGAAACCAAGCCGTTACGGTTTTCCACTTCAATTTCACCGCTTACATCCTCAAAATGCACCTCATTGGAGCGCGTGTTGAGCTTTACTGGGCCGGCAAACTCGGTGGCACGGATATCGCCATGGCCCATGGAAATCTCGCCGTCGAGCTTGGCCAGCTGGAGATCGGTACGCACTGACTTCAAATGGAGCCGCTGTGCTATGTGGGAGAGCTGTACGGTGCCGTTGTATCCGGCGTTAAATTCCAGAGTGCCAGTCACGTCTGCAACACTCCCGTCTTCGACTTCACCATCCACCTGAACATTCCCAGTAACAGTTTTTACATTGACTGAGCCATTGCGTATGTGCAGAGACGTGGCGCCTTTCACATTTTCAGCGCTAAGGTTGCCGCGGTCTGTGCTTAGATCCACATTACCTTCACGCTGTGAGACGCTCAGGTTGCCGCGCCGGGTAGAGATGGAGAGAGCAAGCTGCCTGGGCAATTGCAAGTCAAGATCAAAGCGCGCTTTTTCAAAATCACCGCTGGTCAGGTCCAGAAGCCAGAGATTTCCTTGCTGGGTAAACCTGGGATGAGTGGAATCATTCACCCGGTTCGCGCTTTCCTGCGAGTCACTACGCACGGACTTACGCACAACGGCGTGGACCTGATTATCCTCACTGGGCGTAACCGTGATGTCACCCTGGGCGGAAAGAATTTTTATTTCAGAACCGCCGGTCAAAGGCTGGGCAAAATTGTCAGTGAAATCATAGTGCTGGCCGAACATGTTTTCCCAGTCGTCGTCTACGCCGATCTCCGTGCCTATGCCGCGCCAGTTCCAGTCCGCAGTCCGTGTGACCCCGGTGCCGAACAAGATTACAAAGACCAGAAGCACCACGCCGCCTGCACCCAATCGAGGTGTTGGCTCGCCGTGCTGGCGCGCCCACACATGTTCCAAAAGTTTGGCGACACCCCAGAAAATCAGCAACAGAGGCCAATAGTACACCATCCAGTTGCGAAATGACTGGAATGAAATAACGCCGGTGGTGCGCAGCAGGAAGAGAACCCCGATGGTGATAAGGACGAGCGGCCCAACGATGGAACGCGGTCGCGGTCGATAGTAAGGAACTTGTGGCGAAGCACTCATGGTTTCACCTGCGAATCATTCTGATCGGAGGAAGATGGCGGATTATCCGCGCCAGAAGCCCATTGCTGGGATGGCGGAGGCGGAGGAGGAGTGGTTGTCGGCCACTGTTGAACGGGCGGTTGAGCGATAGAACCCTGTGTCCAGCCGGGTTGAATATGTCCCTCAGTGGAACCGGTGCGAGAAACCAGCAGCACACAGCCGATCACCAGCAGCAGCACAGGGAAGCTACGGTCGAAGGAGATGACATTGTAACTTTCCATCAGAAAGAGCACGCCGAGCGTGATGAGGATTGCTGCGCCCATCAATCCATGGGCGCGGCAGCGTACACACGGACAGCTTCGGTTACGGATATAGGGCGTCATTGTGGGCCTCCGACAGTAGGCTGAACAGTGCGCTTGTAAGCGATCCAGAGGCCTATCCCGATCAAGAACAGAGGCCACAGGTGATGCATGCGAAGTATGCCCAGATTGTCGAGCAGGAAGATCACTCCCAGAGCGATGAGAACAATAGCGCCAATGGGAGCGTTGTCCCGTGGCGAAGGCGCAGGAGGTTCAACCTGAAGAGGTGGATTTGTCTGTTGCGATGCCGACGGCACAGGTGGGTATGCCGCACCTGTGTTGACAGCCGGCGGAACGCCGGTGGAATGGATGTTGGTTTCCTGAAGGCCGAACATTTTATCGAGGCCCAAAGGATCTGGAGCCGGCATGCCATGACGCTTTGCTTCAGCGGTCTTATAGGCTTCAAAAGCCATGTAGACCACGAAGAAGGCGATCAAGAAGCCGAAAATTCCAGAAATATTGCTGGCGGCAATGATCAACATGACAAAGATCAAAACATGCGCAAAGGCCTTGACGAATTGCCCGTTGTACATGGCCCCCACGCCAGGCACGAAGCCTAACAGACCTGCAATCACCGGGTTAGGCGCGCCCGGAACGCCAACCGGCGGCGCTGGCGGCACTGCGCCGGGCATCGTTGCTCCGGCAGTTGAGCCTTGCAGTCTTGCGGCAATGCACGGTTCGCAATAGATGGCGCCCATCACGTCGCGTTTGCATTCTTCGCAAAGCGCTTTGCCGCACGTACGGCAGTACGCTACTGCCTGGGTCTGATTGTGTACGGCGCAGTTCATATCCGGGCTCCTTCATGCCACATAAAAGTTTGGGCGATTAGACTACCATCGCGCTCCATGCTGTAATCTTCATTCGGCTTCTCGCGTCCGTCTGGCGCAGACTTTCTATTCTGTTGCCGATTCTCTCCCGGCCCGGACACCGGTGCCGTATTCTTTTTCAACTCTCTTACTTTCGCTTGCACCTGGTAGACGAACCGCAGATTTTCGTAATAGCTTGTGACTTTCGCTTCAACGTGGGTATATCCCAGCACAACGTTCTTGCGCAGCATGCTGGGGTTTTCGACCATATTTTTCACGTCGGTAATTTTCACTCCGGCCAGCGTAAGGGTAATGCTGAGTGAAAAGAACGCCATCGCGAATGACATCGCGAACCGTGAATGCAGCAGCCCGCCGACCTGCGGCCCCATGCTCCTGCGCAAACGCTCCATCCATCCCAGCTTCGCTTCTTCCGCCATCTGCTCTGCTGTAGCTTCTTTTCTGCTCGTCGCCGCCAGAATGTTATGGACAAGGTTCTTTGGCGGCTCCAGCTCAGCCATCCCCCGAACCATCAACATGCCTTCCAGGGCTTCAGCCAGCATCGGCGCGCAAACCTCGCAGCTGTGGCCATGCTCATCAAAGGCCGTCTTGGAGCTGGCTGGTATGGCGTTATCAAGCGCATCTGCCAGCAGAGCCTCAAACTCGCTGCATGCCATCCCGTTTTTTGCTTCGTTATTCATTGCTTGCCTGCCTTTTATTACGAGAAAGTAATCGCGCAAGTTCCATTCTTCCTCTGTTTATTCGCGACTTCACCGTTCCCTCCGGCACCCGCAAAACCTGGGCAATCTCTTTGTAGTCCATATCCTGTAAGTCCCTTAGAATCACTGCTTCCCGCAGGTCCGGACTGATCCTTGCCAGCGCCATCTGCACCATTTTCTGTGTCTCCTTGCTGGCCAGCCGATCGTCCGGGTTCGGTCTCGGGTCCTCCAGCCGGTCTCCCAGAGAGAGGGAATCTTCCTCTTCCCGCAGCCCTGCGTCTATCGAATCCGTCACCCTGTCCTGCTTGCTCTTGCGGAAATGGTCTACCAGCAGGTTCCGCGTCAGGGTGGTCAGCCACGTGGTAAACGCCCCTTTTTCAATCTGATAGCTGCCCATCGTCTTATAAACGCGGATAAACACGTCTTGCGTCAGGTCCTGGGCGTCGTCCGGAGAGTTCGTGAACCGATAGCACAAGTTATAGATCCGCCTGTTATGCAGGCGCACAATCTCCTCCCATGCCACGGCATCGCCTGCCAGGCATCGGCGAACAAGTGCCCCTGTTTGTTGCTCTTCCAAGCAGTCTCCCCGCAAAAGGATACGTACATGACCGTGCTTTGGTTCAAAAACGGGATGGCGT
>JASLFF010000731.1 GCA_030150795.1 Terriglobales bacterium
CGGATGTGAGCAACCGCTGCTCGAAGTTGCGTCTTGCGCTTTGAGGAAGCAAAACAGTTTTCTTCGATCCAGAAACCCCGGCTTTCGAAATCTACTCCATTCCAGCAGACGGTATGATCTTGTCCATGGCGATGATCAAAAAAGCATTTAGGCGCTGTCTATTGAGCATGTTGGTCTTGCTTGGGTCGGCTGCGGGACAGCAGATGGCGGTGGGTTTGGGCTCGCCCAACACCAGGGATTCGATGAGCTATGCCGACGCAAAGATTTCTATTCGGTCTTTCGAGGAGGCGAACTTCGTCGCGGTGGCCGATCGCATCGTCTGCGCGCTGGCGTCACGCGGCTCGGTAGCGACAGCGATTGGCGAAGTCCACGAGCAAGGAAAGCTGGGCATAAGCGGCGCGGAAATTCCGTAGTGCTGAAAGCCCCGGTATTGCTCCAGGATATGCGATACATGATGGCGCTGCTCGGTCGCTATGCGCACCAGAAGTTAGTGATTATTTTCATACCGGAGAAAGCCAGTGATTCGCGAACGAAGTCGGCAGAGATGGTTTTGCTGCGCGTTCCGCAAAAAATCTCGCGTGTGCGAATGGAACGCGTGCTGGACGAGACCGGTGTTCCTTACCGCACGCTTCTGGATGAGCATCGAGCGCTCGTCTTTCTGCCGGAAGGAACTTCCGATGCAGCGGTCCGAAAGGCCGCTCAACGGCTCGGCGCGAAGATCGAAATCGAACGCGGCACCGGAGAGATCTTCGGTGATGATGACCGCGGCAAGGCTTTGGCCGCATACGACAGAATTATCGCCGAATACGAGTCAGCGCACCCAGACAAGGCACTGTCTTCAAGATTGTGGTCGCGTGAATGGCACGATGCGGATTCGCGAACTTGTACGCCTGCTGAGTAAGGATCGAGAAAGACCACTAGCGCTCGGCGTAGAGTTTAAGGACCCCGCTCATTAGAAATCGCGCGACCCAAGCCCAAACGAGCCATGCGATCGCGCGACATTTAAAAAGTAATCCTTAAAGCCGACTATCTTCCGCAGCGAAGACGACCGTTGTCATTCACGATGTCAGCCCGGCAGTTCTGATAATCATCCAGTTTGGTGTCTCGCCAGCCGCCATTGCCTCTCTGGCAACTCGCCAGCAGATCGTCGCCGCTCACGCGAACGTTCTGGCATGTTTGCGCATAGGAGCCGCCGGGGATACCTCCGCGATAGCCGCCCTGCCAGCCGCTGACATTGTCATAATTGCTGTTGTCGCAGCGCAGATTGCCGCCGTCGTTCACAATTTGGCCATGGCAATCGCGATAGTCGTTAAGAGTTGTCTGGTGCCAATCGCCATCGCGTGACTGGCATACAGCTTCAAGCGTATCGCCATGCCTGCGGACATCGCGGCAGGTCTGTGTATATGAATTGTTACCTTGATAGCCGCCTACGTTGCCGTGATCGTAGTCATCGTCGTCTCGCCGGCCACCATAGCCATAGCCTGATCCCGTGCAGCGCAGAGAGCCGTTGTCATTGGCGATATCACCGCCGCATCTGTCAAAGCCGTTCAGTCGCGTCGTGCGCCAGCCGCCATCCACGCTCTGGCATCGGGCTTCCAGGTCATTCCCTCGAATACGAACGTCCTGGCAAGTCTGCGTATAGGATCCGCCCGGAATGCCGCCCTGGTTGTAGCCTCCGTAATATCCGCCATTGTTGCTTCCCTGATATGTGCCTACACTCCCGTTGCAACGCAGAGCGCCATTTTCATTGCTGATGTCGCCATTGCAGTAGCTGATGTCGCGCATCTGCGTGTCTCGCCAGTTTCCACCCTGGTCCTGGCATCTGGCGCTCAGGACATCACCGCGAACTCCTATGTCCCTGCACGTCTGCTGATACGATCCCGGCGGCGCAGATTGCGCTAATGCCGCGCTTGCCCCCACTACTAAAAACATCAAAGTTCCCCTTGCGAACTGAATCACTCGTCGCATATTTTTTCTCCCTTCAGGCCCTTTTCTATCCCACAGGACCTGCCCTGATATTGATTTAGATTCACTGCAGCGGAATACCGGTTGTGATCAAAAAGATTCCACGGCACATTGGCTTTGGCAATATTGGTATAGACACTTTGGACAGCAGAAATACGCGGGAATGAAAACGAAAACCGTGAATAAGTGTTAAGAAAAAAAGGGACACTCCTGAGGCATCCCTTTCTGTCATTCGATTTTTGCGTGTTTCGGTTTTACCAGCTACCGTTCGCAGTGCAGCTTGCCATCGTCATTAATGATGTCACTCTTGCATTTTTGGAAGTCATCCAGTTTGGCGTCTCGCGCTCCGCCATCTCTGGTTTGGCAATGCGCTTTCAAATCGTCGCCCTCAATGCGAATGCTGTCGCACGACTGCGTGTAGGAACCTGCCGGCCAATTTCCCTGGTAGCTTCCCGGATAACCTACTCGCCCGACAGCAGCTACGCACTTCAGGTTGCCATCTTCATTGATGATCTGTCCTTTGCATTTCCGATAATCGTCAAGCTTGGTGTTATGCCAATCGCCGTTTACGGTCTTGCAACGTGCTTCAAGATCGTCGCCATGGCTCTTGATGTCCTTGCAGTTCTGCGTGTAAGGCCCGCTAAATGCGCCGACCGGAGCGCCATAACCGCCCTGATAAGCCCCGACAGGCGCTCCCGGTGCGCCGTAGACGCCCGTGATGCAGCGCAGCTTGCCGTTATCATTCACAATTTCGCCGCGGCATTTGTTGTAGTCATCCAGCTTGGTATCTTTCCAGTCGCCGTTTGCCGTTGGGCACCGGGCTTCAAGATCGTCGCCGTGTGCATGCACGTCCTGGCACGACTGCGTGTAAGAGCCGCCGGGAAGTCCCGCTGCAACTCCGCCGCTTCTGCTGCACCGCAAAGCGCCATCGTCATTAATGATGTCGCTGCGGCAGCTTTGCACATCGCGTAACTGAGCGCTTTGCCAACGCCCGGTGGAATCCTGGCAAGTCGCCGCCAGAACGTCATCGTGAAAATCAATGTTCCTGCAAGTTTGTTGATACGAACCCGGCGGATTCGACTGCGCATTGGACGCAATTCCCAGTCCAACAACGCATATAGCACCGACTGCCCAACATCTTAAAATGCTCCGCATAAATCTGTTCTCCCTTCGCCACGCCGCTAATTGCCGGCCTGTGAAGTTAGATTCGATCTCCGGATGCGCAGTTGTGGTAAGAATCGCGCCAGAGCTGCCGGATCAAGGCAACCCTGAAGCTTGAGCACTGATTGAAGAGAGAAGCGGCGCAACCCGCTTCAGGAACACAGGATTCTGCGAGCCTATTTTTTGGACCTTAGCTCGCGCATGATTTCTTCCACCAGTTCCGGCTTCAGGCGCTCCATCACTCGATGCACCGCCTGCGCGATGTTATGGTGGTCAGCTCCGGTTTCCGTTCCTGCAGCAGCCGCCGCAGCTTCCACGCTGGCTGAGACAACTTCATGAACTTCAGGAACCACGGCTTCATGCGCCGAAGCAGAAACCGGACCACTGCTTTCAGGAACGGCATGCGCATTATCAAAGGACGCCGCATGCGCCATCTCTACCGGCTCAGCAACACGCACCGGAGGACGATACTCAAATGACGGCACTGCTTCTTCCACCG
>JASLFF010000736.1 GCA_030150795.1 Terriglobales bacterium
GTTTGGGCATGGAAATCCTGAGCAGCTCAATGCCACATGTGAGAACGGTGGGGCGAGCCATTGCTAACGCCGGGTTAAGGTGTGAGTCCAAAACGTGATGAAACTGAGCAGCCGCAAGTTGGTGGTCACATTTCTCTCAGCATTGATGCTGGCGGGAAGCACATACAGTTACGGCATCGACAAGACGCGTTATCGCGAACTCTTTCAGAAGCTTGGTGAAGCAGCCAAACAGAAAAACTGGCAAGCCGCGCGGGCCGTGTTGACTGAAATCGGACTCGAGCTGCCCGCCCCAACGCCGCGCTATATGTTGAGCATGGCGACGATAGAAGCCCGGCTCAGCCACAAGGACGAAGCGTTGTGGTGGCTAGAGAAGTACGTAGCCACAGGACTGAGTTTTGATATTGCCAAAGATGACGACTTGAAAGACCTGCTGACCGACGAAGCAACTCAAAAGGCCGTCGTACAGATGAAGCAGCGCAGCCTTCCCGTCACTAACGCCGAGTTTGTCTGCGAACTGCCACAGGCCGATACCATGCCGGAGGACATCGCTTATCTAAAAAGTTCAAACGCGAAATCGGCGGACAGTTTTTACGTCTCAAGCATTCAGCACCACACGATCTATTGGGTCACGCTTCCCAAGGCCGGCGGCCGGCAATGCACAATGGAAGAATTGCCTCTGCCGCCGGAAGCCAAACGCTGGCCCACGCTAGCCATCTCTGCCGATCCAAAGCGCAAAGTGCTGTGGTTGACCGCTTCCGCCATGCCGGGGTTCAGCGGCTTCCCAAAAGAAGATGAAGGCAAAGCGGTGCTAATGGAGATTGATTCCGTTAGCGGCAAATTGCTGCATCGCTTTGATCCCGGAACCACTGGTCCCGCGGTGCTGGGCGATATGTGCGTGACCGGTGAGGGCACGGTCTACGTGACGGACAGCATTGGCGGCGGAGTGTATCGCCTGCATGGAGATCTGCAGACAGCGAAGCTGGAGAAAATTGCGGACGGACTTTTTTCGCCGCAGACGCCTGTATCAGCAAAGGACGGTAAACGGCTCTTTGTGGCTGACTATACCATGGGCATTGCCATAATCGATTTGCCTAACGCAGGCGACGCCCCGAATCTCTCGGCAAAAATAAATTATCTACCGCATCCGGAGAACGTTGCAGTCGTGGGACTCGATGGCCTATATCGCGACGGCGATTCGCTCATCGGCATACAGAATGGCACAGAGCCGGAGCGAATCCTGCGGCTGCTGATGAACCAGACCGAAACAGAAATCACAGGCGCTCAGGTAATCCACCAGATCGGACAGTTTGATCCCGCACACGCTGTAGAAGTGGATGGATGGTTTTATGCGACGGTAAATGTGGGCTGGAGCAAGGTGGATGACAACACAGGCCAACTCAAGCCGGGTGAAAAATTTACGCCGCCGGTATTGCTAAAGTTTCGGCAGGAAGCTCCATTCCATTTGAAATAGCCAGCCAAATGAACTCCCAGCTAGTCTTTCTTGGCGGAGACGCTTAAATCCTCAAAGCGCTTGGCGTCATTTTTTAGCGACTCGGCGTCGGGCGAGTTGGGAGCGAGGACGAGGTACTCACGAATCTCGCGCGCGGCCCCGGCATAATCCTGCTTGGTTGAAAGGACGTAAGTCAGCAAGAGGCAAACGTCAGGGTGGTTGTGTTGTGTATCCAGAGTTTTAAATTTTCTGGCGCTCTCTTCGGCTGGCTCAAACTTTTGCAAATTGTAGTTGGCGGCGGCGTTCAGGAAGTATGCCACGGGGTAGGCAGCAGCGTTGAGCTTGATGACCTGGTCAGTGAAGCGGACAGTGTCATCCCATTTCTTTTCCTGCGCGGCAATGAGCGCCAGGCCAAAGTTCGGATTCACGAACTGGGAATCAGCCGCAACGGCTTGCGTATAGTTACTGCGTGCCCCCTCAAAATCATTGCGTTCGCGATGCATATCCCCCAGCAGGGTCCATGCGGCGGCGAACCGGGGATAGATTTTTACGGCTTTGTTCAGCTCCTTTTCCGCTTCGGCGGGCTTTTCTGCTTTGAGCTTTTGCGCCTTTTCATAGGCGTGCATGGCATCTTTGGGCGCGGCCATACTGGTCACGCTAATGGTGGTTCCTGGGGCATTTCCAATCCGCGTAAGAATGATTGTGCCAACTTCATATTGCCATGTGTCTCCGCCAGTGACCCGCAGGGTCACTACGCTCGATTGGTAGCCTGGCAACACTGCCCGCAGCTCACAGCCGTTCAGGTCAAGGGCCCTCAGGTTTGTATTGCTTCCTGCGCGCGACTGCGAACTGGGCGTGACGCGGCTATCGTTTTCACTGGCGTCCTGGAACGTAAGGTTCAGGCCCAGCTGAAACTCAAACGTTCCTTTTGTGTCGGCATAACCTTCACGCCGGACCGTTCCATTGCAGACGCGCTCAATGGGGACCGGCTCAGGCAGCGCTCCTCCGCCCTGCAACATGACTTTGCCGGAAACAAACAGCGGCCTGGAACTCGGGTCGGGCGTGCCCGGCGTGCGAGTGGAAGGGGCGTTGCTGCGGGAAGGCGTGCCTGCTGAACTTGAGGAACCAGGGCCACGTTGCGCAAACGCGGATACGGCCCCTACAGCAACCAACGCGATGCAGATGACGAACTTGCGGAAGCGAAGTTCCATGACAGCCTCCCATCCAAGCCGCAAGACTTTCATGCGGAAGGTCCGTGAACCAAGACTCAACTCGACAATTAAAATGGTACGCCTTTTGAGTTTCAGTGCGGTTAAAATCTCGCCATAAAATCCTGAGCTGAAATCGCGTGGAAATCCTGACCGAGTAAAGCCTATTGCTGTTTTGCCGCGCTCAGGCCATCCAGCCGTTGTGCTTCTTTTTTCAGCGCTTCAGCGTTAGGAGCGTCCGGCTTCACGGCCAGGTAGTCGCGGTACAGTTGTGCTGCTTCAGCATACTGATGCTTACCGGTAAGGATGTTTGCCAGAAGCAGCGCAATGTCCGGGCGAGTGTGGGCCTTATCCACCTGCTGAAATTTGCGCGCACTCAGCTCCGCTGCGTCCAGCTTGCCCAGATTCAGGTTGGCGGCGGCGTTAAAGAAGTACGCCATGGGATATGCCAATGAATTTAGCTGGATCAGTTGGTCAGTAAGCTGGGCCGCGTCACTCCATTTGTTTTCCATCACGGCAATAGCAGCCAGCCCGAAATAAGGGCTTACAAATTTTGGGTCGGCGGCAAGCGCTTTTGCGTATTCCGCGCGGGCGGGCTCAAACTGGTTTTGCAGGCGATGTATCTCACCCAGCAATGACCATGCCGCCGCATACTGCGGATACAGAGTGACAGCTTTGTTGAGTTCGGTTACGGCTTCATCAAATCTCTTTTCGGTGCCTGCTTTGCGGCCCTTTTCAAAGGCTTCACGGGCCTCCTTGGGCACGATCATTGTATTTACACTGACCGTTGGGGCTTCAGGCGGTCCCGTTTTTGTAAGCACAATGGTGCCAACTTCAACCTGTGAGGTGCCGGCGTAAACCCGCATGGGCACGGTGGAAGAGACAAAGCCCGGCATGATAGCGCGCAATTCGCAATCGTCGTACCGAATGTCACTTCCTCCCGAAGGAGGAACGCGCGCGTTCTTGTTGCTGACCATGCGATCAGAATCGGCCTGGCTGGCATCGCGCTCCATGGAGTTTCGTCCCAGCTCAAACTGAAAGTTCCCCTTGGAATTGGTATAGCCTTCCCGACGGGCCGTTCCATTGCAAATCCGCTCAATTGCGATCCGGCCCGGAAGTCCGCCACCCTGAAGAACGACTTTGCCGGAAATAAAGACGGAGCGGGGATCAGTATTTCTTTCCATAATGGGAGAGCCGGCACTGGGGAGATCGACAGCGCCACCCGCGTGCGGATCGCCGCTGCGTTGTGCAA
>JASLFF010000748.1 GCA_030150795.1 Terriglobales bacterium
AGCTTGCTTAAGGGCCTGGTCGACGCCCGTCATGATGTCGCGGAAATCGCCATAGCCAAAGTCTTTGACGTTGGCGCGCGTAAAAGCCTCACCCTGTCCATAGCTGCCGCGCGGGTTCGGCATAAAGACGAAATATCCGGCCGCAGAGAGCGCAACGCCAAAGCTGCGGGACCCAGGCCAGGCTGAACGCACCATGGAGCTGGGGCCGCCATGGACAATCACCACCATGGGATATTTTTTTGCTGCGTCATTTTTTGCCGCATCAAACTTAGTCGGGTACACGAGCCATCCTTGTAGATTGAAGCCATCATTCTGCCAGTGAATGCTTTTGGCTTCTCCCCAGGCAGGCTTGAGCGCCGCATTGCGCGAAGTGATCTGCTTCCATTCATTGATCGGGCCGGCCCAGATTTCCGGCGGATGGGCCAGTGACTGGCGAATCACCGCCGCAGTCTTGCCATCGGCGGCAAGTGAGACTGCGGTACCCCAGCCATAAGCGTTCAACTCACCCGGTCCGCGAGCCAGTGTTTCCAGAGAGCCGGAGGTTGGATCGACTGTGGCGATTCCGCTTTCGCCGTCCACATCTTCGCCAAAAAGAATTTTGCCGCTGCTCGTCCAGGTGAGCCAACTTGTAGAAGCCTTCATGCCCTGCGTGATGTTTTTGGCTGCGCCGCCATCGGCTGGAACGGTGAAGATATCGCCGCCCACGACGCCTTCGTCACTCATGATGCCGGAAATGAAAGCGACTGTCTTGCCGTCCGGTGACCAGGCAGGCACGGCGATTTGCGAATCAATGGGCGGTGTGTAAATGGATTTCATCTCACCGCCGGCGGCGGGGATGGAATAGATCTGCGCGATATACCAGTTGTTGTCGCCATTGCCGTGGGCGGCTGTGGTTATAAAGCTTTTGCCATCAGGCGACCAGGCATATTCGTACACATACATATCTGCGGGCGAAATTTGGCGCATCTTGCCGCCGGCTGCATCCACCAGCGTGAGGCGCTGTTCAGTCACAGCCTCTTGAATCACTCCGGTCTGCGCTTTTTCCGCGACTAGCGGCCCGGCTGCACGCTCAGCATTTTCAGTAAAGAGGAAAGCCAGGGTCTTGCCGTCGGGTGACCAACCGGGAGAGGCTAAAAATCCTTTCACGCTGGTAAGTTTGCGTGGTGACCCAGCAGCCACGCTGACGACATAAAGCTGAGGCTGGCCGGGCTTGGCCGTGTCAGAGAGAAAAGCCATCTGCTTGCTGTCTGGAGACCATGCAACGGCGCTTTCAGACTGTCCGCCTGCGGTGATGCGGCGCGGCGTACCGCCGGTGGTCGCAGAAATAAAAATAGCCGATCCGTCTTTTGTGATCTCCACCCAGGCAACTTGTTTTCCGTCAGGCGAGATGGCGGTCTGATCAAAGGTTTTGCCGGCCCAGAGAGTGGCAATCACACTGTTCATGGATGAAGAACTGGGCTTTGTGCGAGCAGAAGAGGCAGGCTGGGCAAGCGCGAGTGGAACCAGCACCAGACTGGCAAAAGCGATCGCAACATTTGTTCTTCCGGCTTTATGCATTACAGCATCTCCAGGATTGATTTGGCTTCCAAAATATACAGGCGAGGAGTGCGGCGAGCAAACTTGAGCGGGCGGCGGACATGAGAACGCTAGTCAGAAGCAAGCGCCGCGTTATGATATTCTCCAGTTCATCATGCGACATTCTTACGTACTTATGGCAATTCTGGGCGTGTGCCTTGCAGCGGCAGGACAAGCCGCGAAACAGCAACCAAAGCCGCCTGCCGCCGCAACACCAGCACAGCCACAACCTCCTTCCGATGAAGAACTGATGAAGAAGACAGCAGAGGCCACGATCGACTGGGACAAGAAGACCACACCAGGCGCCAAGGTGGATGTGCTGTTGATCAAAAAAGATCAGGTAAATGACAGACCGGTCATGCAGTATCACGTGAAGGTGACTGGCGCTCCAAAGAACAAATTTTACACGCTCATGGCTTGGCCTATTACTCTTGCCGCGCCTGTCATAATGGTAAACGGATTGGTGATTGCGACAGATGGAACTGTAGGCTGCCCGCATGATTCAACCAAGAGCTGCGCTCAGAGCATGAAGGGCGCGGAACTAAAGCTCACCTATACGCCGGGGATCGGTGAAATTTACCGGCATGCTTTGGTTTCCGAAGACCATACCACCAGGATTTTCTTTTCCATTGTTCCAGCGCCCATGGTGGAACAGGACAAGGGGTGCAGCCTTGAGATCGTGCGCTTGAGTCCGCGATTTCAGTTAGCGCTGATTCGCGGCAAAGGCTTCGCTCCCGGAGAACTGATCAGCTTCCACACACAGTCTTACCAGGAAGCCCATGATTCGCATCCCAAGGTAAATCCACAAGGAGAGTTCTGGGCAACACTCACGCCGTTTGTACAAGCCCGGACGATGGGTACTACGCAAGTTGTAGTCAAAGGCAAGAGTTGCTCTCCTACACTTTCGTTTGAGTGGGGATCGGAATAGGCGTCCGCTCGGGCTCACGATCTGTATTCTTTTAAATAAGGACCATGCATGAAGTTTGCGATTCTTGGAGCGGGCGGCATTGGCGGCTATTATGGCGGGCTGCTGGCGCACAATGGTCATGAGGTCTGCATTCTTGCGCGAACATCAAATCTTTCTGCATTGCGTGAGCGCGGCCTGGAAGTCCGAACTCCAGAAGGCTCCTTTACCGTCCGTGTCCAGGCAAGCAATAACGTGAAAGACTTTGCCGCCGTGGATTGCGCACTGGTAGCCGTGAAGAATTATTCTCTGGCAGAAATTGCACCGTCTGCGGCTTTTCTGGCTGCTCAGGGATCGCTGATTGTGCCGCTGCTCAATGGCATTGAAGTCGTTGACCAACTTATCGCAAACGGAGTACCGCAGGCGCAGTTGGTTGGTGGGCTCACCGCGATCAGTGCAATGCGACTTGCGCCCGGTGTGTTTGAACGCCGCAGCCCTTTCCAAAGAGTGGTACTGGGAGAGCTGGGACAATCGCAGCCCGAGCGCAAGCAGCGGATTGATGCCATTGCGCAAGCTTTTCGCGAGGTCGGAGCGGACGCAAGTGTTTCCGCTGACATCACCACCGACCTGTGGAGAAAATTCGCATTTATCGCATCTATGGCTGCGGCCTGCGGATTCTCACGTACCGCGATTGGCCCGCTTCGCGCCACAAAGCTGGGCCATCTGCTGATCGAACGCGCCGTGCGGGAAGTTATTAATGTTGCTCGCGCGCGCAAAGTTTCATTGGCAGAAGACGAAACGGAACGCACAATGAAGACTATTGACGGGCTGCCGGACGCCATGAAGCCTAGCCTGTTGATCGACCTGGAAGCTGGTCGTCCTACGGAAATTGAAGATCTCAGCGGCGCAGTCTCCCGGCTGGGCAAAGCATGCGGCGTGGAAACGCCAGTGCATGATACGGCCGCTGCGGCGATTGGGGTCGCGACAAACAATCTCACCACTGATAAACACTGATGACACTGATCTGCAGTAGCAGCTTCAGGGGCGTAATGGTTACGCACCTATTTCCCGTTTTCTCCGCGTCTCCGCGACTCCGCGGTGAAAATCTTCTTTAGTGTCCGGCTTTCTCAAGGTCTGCCGCAGCGGAGTCAATAGTGTCTGCATAATCTTGCAGCGCCTTTGCTGACTTGACGATTTCCTTCTCAGCTTCCTGATAGCGCTTCTCCTCAATGCCTTCACGCACGCCCGGCAGGGTCTTG
>JASLFF010000010.1 GCA_030150795.1 Terriglobales bacterium
AAATTCTCCCCCAGCATTCACGAATTTCCCCATAGGCGGCATCATGAAACCAGCTTCGTCAGAAATGGCCTTCACGCAGCGAAATCCGATCTGCGCTTCCTGCGCAACTTTGGCAACGCCGGCAGCTTCCATATCCACCACTAATCCGTGATAGCGATTTACCAATTCCTGTTTGGCCTCCGAACCGGCAATTTCGCCAGAACTGACAAGCACGCCACCGCTTATGTGGTTGCTGTCTGCGGTGCATCGATATTCAGCGCCGTCAGCCGCATCGACGACCAGATTCGGCGTAAAAACACTGCCGACTTTCAAGCTACGTATGAGCGCGCCAGCCAGACCGGCTGATATCAGGATCGCGGGCCGGCATTGCGTCAGAACCGCCCGCGCCGCCAGTTCAGCATTTTTGCATCCGATTCCTGAAACCACCGCGACTACCCCGCCACGCTCAAAACACGAGAATTCTCTTTTATTTGAAGAGAGCGTGGGGCCTGAAGAAAGCGTGCCGCGCTGCCAGCCGCACACCAAAGGCGCGATTTCTCGTTCCATGGCCGCGATGATTGCGATCTTGCTCATGCATTCACCGTCGCAACCTGCGCCGCCGATTCCACATACCCATGAGCCTGGAACCAATCGATGGCGCGGCGCAATGCATCTTCAACCGGCAGGGTCTTATAGCCCAGTTCTCGCTCGGCCTTTGCCGACGAAGCAAACATTTTTTTGCGGCCCATTTTCACCGCATCAATGGTGGCGCGTGGCTCTTTGCCCATCATTGTGCCGGTAAAGAACTGATCGAATACGGCAAATCCCATGGCGACCGCATGCGGAACTTTCATGGTCGGCGCAGGCAGCCCCGTAAGCGCAGAAAGCTTGTCGAGGATCTGTTTTAGCGTAAGGTTCTCGCCGCCCAGAATGTATCGCTGGCCGGGAATTGCTTTTTCCATCGCTAGCAGGTGTCCGCGCGCAACTTCCTTTACATCGGCCAGATTCAGACCAGTATCAACGTAGGCAGGAAATTTCCGCTTTAGGAAATCCACCACGATCCTTCCGGTCGGCGTTGGCTTGATGTCATATTCTCCAACAGGAGTCGTGGGATTCACCACTACTACATTCGCGCCGTTCTTGCCGGCTTCAAGAGCAATCTCTTCCGCCATGAACTTTGACCGCTTGTAATGCCCCACCATGTCTTTGATCGAAACGGGCGAATCTTCGCAAGCAATGTGGCCTTCACGGGTAAACCCCATCGTCGCCACAGAACTGGTATAGATCACGCGACGCACGCCGGTTTCCTCTGCAGCCTGAATAATGGCTCGCGTGCCTTCCACGTTGGAGAGGTACATCTGGTCAGGATCGCGCACCCACAGGCGATAATCAGCGGCAACGTGAAACACAAATTCACAACCTGCCATGGCTTTCTTGAGCGACTCAGGATTCCGCAGATCGCCTGTAATTGTTTCTGCTCGAAGATCGACGACGTTGTCCAGCCGACTGGTTGGACGCACGAGAAGACGCAGATCAGCTCCGTGCGCCGCCAACGCACGCGCCACATGGCTGCCAACAAATCCCGTCGCTCCTGTAATGAAGGCTTTCATGGTTTTTCTACAATCCCGAGCGGAGCGAGGGAACCCTACTCCGTATTTGCTAACAAGCGCAGCGTTTCTTGATACTTGTCCATAATTTCCTGCGCCACTTTTAGTTGACGATGTGTTTCCAGATCATGGGTTGTAAGCAAGTAACCGCCAGGGACTTCAATGGCAATAAGTTCGTCTCCCTCGCAAACCTTCAAATGCTCGACCATTTCTGGCGGGATCACAATGACAGTCGAATCGCCGAATGATGTTAGTTTCAGGACTGCCATCAAAGTGTTCTAAACTGCTTCTTAGTCTTTTCCTCTATCACCTGTTTTCTCGTCCGGTAAACAACCTTATAAGAATAGAGATCCCTCGCTACACTCGGGATTTCAGAAATAATCTATTCCAGCGCTTCTGCCTGGATACCGATGTTCTTTTCCCCCGCCGCTTTTTTCTCCCAGTACTTGCGCACCCAGGCTTCAAAGCTTTTTCCTGCGGCAGTGTCGCGTCCGCTGAAGGCCAGCGCAGCGATCTCTGAATATGGAATGGATATCTTCTGGTCGGCGTCTTTAGGAAAAAGTCGCACCGCGGAATCAGCCAAAGTCTTTCCTGTACGCCGATCAAAAATGTACCCCTCGACCTTGCTGCCGTCTTTGCGCGTGATGGTTACGTCACCGCGATAATCGAAAGCCTTCTCAAGAGCCTGTCGAACTTCTTCTTCGCCCGCCAGTTCCGGCACCCAGCCTTCCAGCTTTTCATGCTTAAATCCCGGCGCAACTTCGAGCGAATCAGCGGCCTTAACGGCATTGTTCTGAACTGACTCTGTCATGCGCTGGTCTCCTCAAGCTGGCTGGACGACTCCTCGATCTGCACCAGCGGGTTGTAGCTGTGCACCGGCCGCACATGCTCATTCAATAGCTTCAGTGCGTGTTCATCTTTGTGGCTCGTGAAGAGCGTCGCTTTTGCCGTGGCCAGCAAGCCGCGTAGCGAGCTAAATGTATCGTTCACTGCTGACGCCTCATACCCGCTATGTACCATGCAATTCGCGCACTTCGGATTGCCTGACTCAGTTCCGTACTCATGCCATGCCGTGCTGTCCATTAGTTCCTGGAACGTATCCGCATAGCCGTCCTGCAGAAGATAGCAGGGCTTCTGCCAGCCAAAGATGTTGTACGTGGGCATGCCCCAAGGAGTGCATGCATACTGGCGTTCGCCCATCAGAAACTCCAGGAACAGTGGCGACTGGTTGAACTGCCAGCTCTTCTTGCGATTGGACAGGATGGCGCGAAACAGCTTGCGCGTGCGCGCACGTCCCAAAAAGTGTTTCTGGTCCGGCGCTTTGTCATAAGAGTAGCCGGGCGAAAGCATCATGCCTTCGACTCCTAGCGCCATCATCTGGTCAAAATGCTCGCGCACACTGTTAGGATCGGCGCCGTCGAACAATGTGGTGTTGGTCGTCACGCGAAAACCGCGCCGCAGCGCTTCTTTCATGCCGTCAATGGCCTGGTCGTAGCCACCTTCGCGGCAGACGGAAAAATCGTGGTGCTCACGCTCACCGTCCACGTGAACAGAAAATGTCAGGTACTTGCTCGGCTTGAAAAGATCGAGCTTCTCTTTCAACAGCAGCGCATTGGTGCACAGATAGATGTATTTCTGCCGGGCAACCAGGCCTTCCACGATCTTGCCGATCTGCGAATGCATCAGCGGCTCGCCGCCGGGAATGGACACCATCGGGGCTCCGCACTCGTCCACCGCGCGGAAACACTGCTCCGGCGTGAGCTCTTTCTTTAGGATGTGCGCAGGATACTGGATCTTGCCGCAACCCGCGCACGCCAGGTTACAGCGAAACAGCGGCTCCAGCATCAGCACCAGCGGATAGCGCTTGCGTCTGGCCAGCTTTTGTTTGACAACATAGCTTGCCACTGTCCACATCTGTGAAATCGGTACCGGCAATTCTTGTCTCCCTTGAATCAGCTCTTAGCTATTAGCTTTTGGCCTTTAGCTTTTGTATCGATGCTCAACCTGTTTCGGCGATTCCGGCAATCTTTCGACGACCCGCTCCCCAATCATCATTCCTGATCCGCGTCAATCCGCGTTCATCCGCGGTAAGATTTGCTTCTCCCGATCACCCGATGTCCCGATCACCGGATCACCCGATTTCTCTACCCTCTCGCATACCCCACACTTCCCTCTTCATACAGCGCGGAAAACTCACGTGAATATGTCGACAGCGCGATCAGAGGGAAGTAATCGCGATACAGGTGGTACGCCAGGTAAAACACGCGCGGAAAGCCCGTGCCCGTGTACTGGTTCTCGTCCCAGTGTCCATCAGGCCGCTGCGTTTCCAGCAGGTAGAGAATGCCGCGCTGCACAGACTCGCTGCGTGTATCGCCCGCCGCCAGCAAACCCATAATGGCCCAGGCCGTTTGTGAAGGCGTGCTCGGGCCAATGCCGCGCGTCGCAGGATCGTCATACGATCCGCAAGTTTCGCCCCAGCCACCATCGGAGTTCTGCACCATGCGCAACCATTCTGCGCCCTGCTGCACGTAAGGCTCATGATGGTCCACGCCCATGGCCTGCAAGCCGCGCAATACTAACATGGTTCCGTAAATGTAATTCACGCCCCAGCGCCCGAACCAAGAGCCATCCGGCTCCTGCTCACTCAGGATGAACTTAATCGCTTTCTTCACGCGCTTGTCATCGCCGGAAGCCCCATATGCCGCCAGCATCTCAAGCACACGACCGGTAATATCCACCGTGGGCGGATCAAGCATGGCGTTGTGATCAGCAAAAGGAATGTTCTGGAAGACCATCCGCGTATTGTCTTTATCGAACGAAGCCCAGCCGCCATTTTTGCACTGCATGGCAAAGATCCAGTCGATGGCGCGCTGGCTGACTTCATGCTGATAGCGCTCACGCGGATTTTCTACTTTATCCAGCCCCAGCAGAACCATGGCTGAATCGTCCACGTCAGGATAAAACTCATTATTGAACTCAAAGTACCAGCCGCCCGGCTCGACGTTCGGCACCTTCACCGCCCAGTCACCCTTGTTGCGGACTTCCTTGCTCAGAATCCAGTCTGCTGCCTTTAGCATCCGGGGATCGTTTTTCGATACGCCGCTCTCTCCCAAAGCAAATAGCGCCAACGCGGTATCCCACACCGGAGACATGCACGGCTGCATGCGGAACATTGGTTCCGAGTGGTCAGCAATGCCGGGTTGGTCAATGCCAAGTTTCTCAAACTCGCTCAGCGCGCGGATCACCTGTGGATCGTCCGTCGAGTAACCCAGGCAACGCAGGGCCACAATGGAGTTCAGGATGCCAGGATAGATTGCGCCCAGCCCGTCTGACTTTTCAAAGCGCTCAAGCATCCAACGCTCGGCTTTCTTGAGCGCCAGATAACGCAGCGGCCTGATGTGAAACCGTTCGCAGAAATGGACCACGCGGTTCAGCACCAGAAAGAAGTTTCTCCACGAAACTTTCCTGGCGGCCCATTTCAGGTGCAGGTGCTTGCCATGCCGTCCGCCCACAAACAGCTCGTCAATTCCCATTTCTGCCGGAATTTTCTTGAATGGCTTCTTGGCATAGGCAATGGATAACGGCACCAAAATCGCCCGCGACCATGAAGAAATCTCATACAGGTTGAACCAGAACCAGTTTGGAAAAAGAACAATTTCCGGTGGAACCGCCGGCACCGCTTCCCAGTCATACTGGCCCAGGAAGCACAGATAAATCTTAGTGAAGGTGTTGCACTCAGTCGCGCCGCCCATCTCCAGAATCCTGGTACGGGCCCGCTCCAGCACCGCGTCATGGGGCTTGTACCCCATCAACTTGAGCGCAAAATAAGCTTTTACTGACGCGCTGATGTTAGAAGGGCCGCCGGTAAAAATGGGCCAGCCGCCGTCTTCGTTCTGGTGGCGGATGATCTCCGGTACTGCGCGCTGCATCCGGCCAGGATTGCCAGTACCCAGCAGCGTGTGGATTGCAATGTAGTCCGATTCAAGCGTGGTATCGGCTTCCAGTTCACCGCACCAGTAGCCATCTTCATGCTGCTGCGTGAAGAGGTAGTTGCGCGCCTTCTCAATGCCAAAGGACACGCGTTCCAGCATGTCGTCGATTTTTCCAAAAAGCATATGCGCTGCTTGCGCGCCAAACTTCTTGCTCATGGATTTACTCCGCCGCAGCGGGGGCTGCAGCAATTGCTTCCACAATCTCAGGCGGCAGGCCAAAGCGGACGTTTTCCGGCATAACCTCCACTTCCCGGATTGTGTTAAACCCTTTTTCCTTCAAGAAATCGATCACTTGTTCTACCAGGATTTCCGGCGCGGATGCTCCAGCCGTGAGTGCAACGGTGTTTTTCCCGGTCAGCCACTCAGGCTGTATGTCGCTCGCCGTATCGATCAGGTAAGAAGGCGTTCCCAAGTTCGTGGAAACCTCCACGAGCCGGTTGGAATTTGAGCTGTTTTCAGATCCCACCACCAGCAGCAGGTCAGCCTGATGGGCCACATCCTTTACCGCTGTTTGGCGGTTCTGCGTGGCATAGCAGATGTCCTGCGCATGCGGGCCTTCAATCAGAGGGAACTTCTTCCGCAACGCGTCAATCACGTCTTTAGTCTCATCCAGGCTGAGAGTGGTCTGGGTGATATAGGCGATGCGGGTAGGATCGGGGACTTCCAGTGCATCCACTTCACTGGCGCTGCCCACCACCTGGGTCACCTCGGGGGCTTCGCCGAGAGTTCCTATCACCTCGTCATGATCGTGATGGCCGATCAGGATGATGCTGTAACCGCCCTTAGCGTACTTCACCGCTTCAACGTGGACCTTGGTCACCAGCGGGCAGGTGGCATCGATCACCCGTAGATCGCGCAGTTTGCTGGCTTCGCGCACACTGGGCGAAACGCCATGAGCGCTGTAAATAAGGCGCTGGCCATCTGGAACCTCATAAACTTCATCAACAAAGATCGCGCCCTTGGCTTTCAGCTCTTCCACCACGTAGCGGTTGTGGACGATCTCTTTGCGCACATAGATCGGCGGCCCAAAGGCGTCAAGGGCAATGCGGACGATATCGATGGCCCTCACCACACCGGCGCAAAAACCCCGGGGCTTTAGAAGTAACAAAGTCTTGGTTTCTGATGTCATTGTGATCTGTTGATTATACCCT
>JASLFF010000058.1 GCA_030150795.1 Terriglobales bacterium
CCCGGACGGTAAAACCTTCACCTTCGACTACGTCAGCGCCACCAATCTTCACCCTGGACAAGGCGGTCACATGCAGCATGTGGTCTTCACCATCCTGGATGCCAACCACCATACCGAGCAATGGCAGTTCGCTGGTGAGGATGGCAAGCTGATGGGCGCTGTCATGGATCTGAAACGCACGCAGTAGCAACGTCTTGCACACCAATGTTCGTGCCTACCGTAAGCAGTTTGACCAATCGAACGAGGATATCTGGAACACATCATGGACCGTGAGTGGAATGACAGTCAGCCGATTTACCGCCAGCTTCGCGACCGGGTCGTCGCGATGATACTTGACGGCGTCCTCAAAGAGGGCGATCCGCTGCCATCGGTGCGCACCGTAGCAGCCGAATATCGCGTCAATCCGCTCACGGTCCTCAAGGGCTATCAGCAACTGGTGGATGATGGCTTGGTTGAAACCCGCCGCGGCCTTGGCATGTTCATCAATACCGGCGCGCGAGATTTATTGCTGCAAGGCGAGCGGCAGAAATTTCTTACCGACGACTGGCCCCGGATTCACGCCACCATCCAACGGCTCGGCCTGAACGCAGAAGAACTTCTGAACGGTTCAACGCCGTCACAGGATTCAGCGCCATCGAAAGCCGCCGAATCCAATCCCAAAAAAGAGGAGCGCTGAAGCTATGGCATGCATAGAAGCTCGCGGTCTCCGCAAATCGTTTGGAACCACCGTTGCGCTGGACGGCATCAATTTCCGCGTGGAAGAGGGCCGCATCGTGGGAGTGATTGGCCCCAACGGCGCAGGAAAAACCACGGCGCTCAACGCAATTCTCGGCCTCACTCCATATCAGGGCGAGTTGCGGGTGCTGGGACGTAATCCATGGACTGAGCGCGACGAACTCACGCGCGACGTCTGCTTCATCGCCGATGTTGCGGTGCTGCCGCGCTGGATCAAGGTTTCGCAGGCGCTCGACTACGTTGCCGGCGTTCATCCTCGGTTTGATCGCGCAAAAGCAGAGGCTTTTCTTGCCAAAACCACCATCGGACGCGACCGCAAGGTCAAGCAATTATCGAAAGGTATGGTGGCCCAGCTTCATCTCGCCCTCGTGATGGCCATTGACGCGAAATTGCTGGTGCTGGATGAGCCCACCCTTGGCCTCGATCTGCTTTATCGCAAGCAATTCTACGATTCTCTGCTGAATGACTACTTTGACCGCAACCGCACCATCGTGGTGACCACGCACCAGGTGGAAGAACTTCAGCACGTCCTCACCGATCTTATGTTTATGGATCGCGGCCGCATCCTGCTGGATTGCAGCATGGAAGAGATTGAGTCGCGCTACGTGGAATTAACAGTGAATCCCGGACAAGCCGCGGCAGCCCGCGCTCTCAAGCCGGTCTATGAGCGCGAGGCGCTGGGCCGGAACATCATGCTGTTTGATCGTGTTGATCGCCAGCAACTCGCCGCGCTGGGGGAGGCACGTACTCCCAGCATCGCTGACTTGTTCGTCGCTGTGGTCGGTAACCACGCCGCTGAGGCACAAGGAGCCTCTGTATGAATACTCCAAATGTCGCCATGCCGGGACCTTCGCTCAGTTCGCAGGCAAGCGCTCCCCGGACGATCTCTCCCGCACAGTCTTTCTACTGGTCCGTCAGGCGTGAGTTCTGGGAGAATCGCCTGATCTATATTGCTCCGCTGGCCGCTGCAGCTGTCTTTCTCTTGAGCTTTGTCATCAACACGATTGTTTTACGGCGGCGCATGCATGGGATTTGGCCCGTGGATGTGGCGCGCCAACTTGAGGTCCTTTCGCTGCCTCATGAACTGTCCTCCGCGTTGATCATGGGCATTGCTCTTATCGTGGGAATCTTCTATTCGCTTGACGCGCTCTACGGCGAGCGGCGCGATCGCAGCATCCTCTTCTGGAAGTCGCTACCCGTCTCCGATCTCACTGCTGTGCTCTCCAAGCTGAGCATTCCGCTTGTGATTATCCCGGTGCTCTCTTATGCCATCACCCTGGTTGCGCAATTCATCATGTTGTTGCTGGCCAGTGTTGTCCTGGTGGGGAGCGGCGCAAACATCGCTGCGCTGTGGACGCAGGAGACTTTCTTTCGATCCTCGCTCGACCTCTTTTACCACATGCTTACCGTTCATGGGCTCTGGTATGCGCCTCTTTACGGCTGGCTGCTGCTGGTTTCCGCCGCCGCGCCGCGCGCTCCATTTGTATGGGCCGTTCTGCCGCCCTTTGTGATCTGGGGCGTGGAAAAGATCGCCTTCAATACCACGTATTTTCTGTCCTTGCTTAAGGTACGCCTGATGGGGCCACCGGATCCTGAGATGCCCCGGAATGCGGATTTCATGAGCACGCTGATTCCGCACCATTTCTTTGACCAGCCGGGACTCTGGGCCGGTCTGGCCGTCGCTGCGGTATTCGTCACCATAACAATCCGGCTGCGCCGCTATCGCGGGCCGATCTGATTGAAAGAAGTCAGTTCGAAAAAGTGGAACTCTTATGACGGTAACTGTATCGGAACGTCTTACCCACACCACCCGCGGCAGAGTCACCATTGTGACCGGTCTTTTGGCATTGGCGGTCATGGTTGGTCTTGGAATGCTTGTTGTTACCAAGAGCACTTCACGGCGTTCCACCGATGGAAGACCCACCCGCCTTGTAGACGTTATCTCGCAGACGATCAATAGCAAGGGAATTCACGCGGGCGTTGCGCAATATCGCAGCCTGCGGGATCGCGGATTTCCGGGCTTGCCCGAAAGCCTCTCAGATACCAACAATCTGGGATATCAATTCCTGCGCAAGGGAGAAGATCAGGCAGCTATTCAGATTTTTCAGCTGAACGTTGAGGCGCACCCCAGGTCTTCCAACGCCTATGACAGCCTGGGAGAAGCATACGCAGCCGCAGGTAATAAAGATCTGGCGATTGCGAACTATCGCAAGGCGCTGGCGTTTGATCCCGAAAATACAAATTCTAAAGCCGCGTTGTTAAGGCTCACTGGCCGGCCGGCAACGCCATACTCTCCTCTGCTGTGGTTTCATATCGGCGGCGGCGCCATTGGGTTGCTCTCTGGATTTCTGACCCTGGCTTTGCGCAAAGGTTCTCGCCGGCATCGCCTGGCAGGAAGGGTATTCGCCGTGTCCATGATATGTATGGGTGGAGCCGCAGCATGGCTGGCGGTTATGAAATCTCAGCCCTCCAATGTTCTGGGAGGTACGCTCACGGTTTACTTTGTGGCCACAGCCTGGGCCACGGTCAAACGCCGAGCCGGAGAAATCGGTAAGGTTGATTGGGTCGCATTGCTGGTTCCATTGGCGATTGGGGCTGTCATGGTGACAAACGGACTACAGGCGCTGAACAGCCCAACCGGCTCGAAATATGGGGTCCCTGCCGGGCTCCACTTCTTCCTCGGCTCTATTGCCTTATCTGCCGCCGCGGGAGACGTTCGTATGCTGCTGCATGGTGGTGTTTTCGGCACACAGCGCATCGCGCGGCATCTCTGGCGGATGTGCTTTGGCCTCTGGATCGCCGCGGGCTCGGTGTTCCTGGCCCGACAACAACTTTTCCCGGCATTCTTGCGAAATACCGGCGCGCTCTATTTGCTGACTGCGTTGCCGTTGGTAATGCTGGTTTTCTGGATGGTGCGAATCCGCTGGACAAGCGCATACAAGCTAAAGCCGATGCCAAGCCGGGTGGATGCCTACTCGGCTTCAGCCCAGACCTATGGCACGTAAGTGATCTGCGCGGACGAACAACGTGGAAGGGCAAACCGAACGCTTAAGGAGAAACGAATATGAGCACAGCAGTGCTGATGGAGCGGATCAAAGAAGCGTCGCTGCGCTCCCTGGCCAGGACGACGGGCGTCCTCTATCTCGTCACCATACTGACGGGAATATTTTCCGCCGGTTTCGTGACCGGCAGGCTGGTCGTCAACGGTGATGCCGCAGCCACGGCGGCTAACATTCTGGCCCACCCTGGCTTGTTGCAGTTAGGTTTCGCAGTCTACCTCATTGAAATGGCGTGCCAGGTCGCCATCACAGCTCTCTTTTATAACTTGCTGAAGCCAGCGGGCAGGAACGTCTCTTTGGTTGCTGCGTTCGTAGGCCTCACCGGTTGCGTCATCAAGGCTTTTACCCGGGTCTTTTTTATCGCTCCCTTGTTCATCCTGGGAGGCGCACACTACTTGAGTGTGTTCAGCGCGGAACAGTTGCAGGCGCTGGCGCTCCTCTTTCTTAAGGTCAATGACCGCGGCGCCGGCATCGCCCTGGTATTTTTCGGATTCTATGCACTCCTGACTGGCTACCTCATTATCAAGTCCACCTTCCTCCCTCGGATTCTGGGCATATTGTCGGTCTTGGCAGGTCTAGGTTGGCTGACTTTCTTGTATCCGCCGCTGGGAAGTCGCTTGTTCCCATTCATTGCGGTCTTCGCCATTCTTGGGGCAGCATCCCTAATCGTCTGGCTTCTGATGAAAGGCGTGAATGAACAACGATGGAGCGAGCAAGCTGGCGTCATGGTGACGTCCATGTAGAGACGGAAGCTGCTGTCAACCGATCATGCGCCTCATTTTTTGCGAGGTACGCCATGCCTGACAAGGAGAAGACCAAATGAAACACAACGCTATGTTGACCATCGCGTCCCTGCTCTCGATCCTCTTGTCGACGTTTCACCTTGCGGACGACATCATCAATTAATATCAGGAGACAAGCCGAAGATAGCTTTGATTCAGGAAAAACAAAATGGCAGTCTACGTCGTTGAAGAGTCACAACGCAAAGCCGCCAAAGTAGCCGGCGGTTTATACCTGTTCACGATCCTTGCCGCTAACTTCGTGGAGTTCTATGTGCGCCGTAGGCTGATTGTGCCTGCTGATGCCTTAAGGACCGCCACGAATATTGCGCAGCATGAACAGCTTTTTCGCCTGGGTATAACCACCGATCTGATCATGTTGGCCGCTAACGTCATGCTGGTAGTGGCTCTGTACGTCATCCTCAAGCCTGTCAACAGGAGTCTGGCTTTGCTGGCGATGTTTTGGTGGCTTGTGGAATGCTCCATAGCTGCGGCCACGGTTGGGACCGATTTTGCAGCAGTACTCTCTCTAACCGGCTCCAATTCCTTGCTTGCGCTGAACACGGAGCATATGCAATCGCTGGCGCGGTTGTTGATCAGTCTGGATGCAGGCGGAAATCGGGCTGCCGCCTTGTTTTTTGGACTGGGCTCGACCTTGTTCTGCTACCTGTGGCTCAAGTCGCGTTATATCCCACGACTGTTGGCAGCCTGGGGAATCCTTGCCTCGCTGGTGCCGACTTTCATACCTTTGTCCACCATTGTCTTCGCGTCCTTGGCCGACATGCCGCTGCGCAGGGCCCGCTCAGGAATCCCGATTGCTATCTTTGAAGTCATCCTCGGGCTTTGGCTGCTGATCAAGGGAATCAATGCGCCCGCGCCAACCAAATCCAGTACCTCATACGGCCCATCGTCCTCAGCAACTTAGGAGGATACGCCGCGACAAGAACGCCGCCGCAGACGCCGTAAATTCACTCACCAAGGCCGGTAAAGAATCGTTGGGAGCCAGATTTAATCGAAGCCCCGGCCAGGAGATTTATTCCGGCCTCAAGAAGCTCCGGGAAGCCGAGCACGATGCCGCTGTTTACAAGATTTACCGCGCTGAAGCCCTGAAGGATGGAAGAGCACGGCTGCCGAC
>JASLFF010000089.1 GCA_030150795.1 Terriglobales bacterium
CCGTCCATTACCAGCCGGGCTTCTTCTTCCGCAGTGGCGGGTGGCTTCCCAGTCTTTGGATCAAGCCCGATGTGCCCGCAGAGATAGAGCGTATTGCCGTGCCACACTGCGTCACTGAATGGCAGGTTGGCGCGCGCGGTGCGTTCCGAGCGAATCCTCTTGCCGCTCGTTGCAAGCCCAACTGCCAGTGCGAACGCATTCAACAAGACTAAGTCAGCGATCATGGTTCCTCCGTGGATTGAAGAGATGCACAATCAGGCCCTTAGAGTTCATTTTTCTGAAGTGCTTGCCCCGGACAGAGTAGAATTTGTTGCACAGAAAGATCAGCGTCAATTGCATCTGGAGGATACATGCGTAAATTGTTGGCGATCCTGCTTCTGCTCCCCGTAATCTCTTTGGCGCAGACAGCCGCCCCAAAGAAAGCTGCAACCAAAGCCAAACCAACAGGGCCTGCCCCGGTCGTGGTCACGCCTGACAAGATCCAATGGGGGCCTGCGCCTGCTGTTTTCCCAACCGGCGCTCAATTTGCCGTGCTCGCCGGTGATCCAGGCAAGCCCGGACCATTTACAGTCCGCCTGAAGCTGCCCGATGGTTACAGGATCATGCCGCACTGGCATCCCACCGCGGAAAACCTGACTGTGCTTTCCGGCGAGTTCCATGTGGGCATGGGGGATAAGTTCGACGAAAGTTCAATGCTCACTCTACCGGCAAAGTCTCTTGGCGTGGTTCCACCACACCATAATCACTACGCAATGGCCAAGGGTGAAACTGAGATTCAGGTCTCCAGCACCGGCCCTTTCAAGTTGGTGTACGTCAACCCGGCTGACGATCCATCCAAAGGACAGGCCCCCGCAACCAAGAAGAAACCTGCCGCCAAGAAGTCATAGAACTCTGAAGCTATGGACGGAGGGTGCGCTGCGGCGCACCCTGTTTTTATAGTTTGATGGGCGGGCACGATGGTGTAGCTACGGCCCGGATCCGCTGAAGGATGTTTTCCCGCGCTTTTTTCATTGCGGTCTTGTCATCCAAAAGCTGCAATGCCCAGTTTGCCCCCATGGCTAACGAGTAAATTTCAAAAGCAAACTGTTCCGCATCCACTGATGCCTTGATGTGCCTTGCTTTCCTGGCTCCATCTATCGCCCGCGCCAGGGTGCCAAGCCATGCCTTCATAGCTGCGGCGATGGCATCGCGTACCGGCCCCGTCCGGCTGTCGAATTCAAATGATGCAGCGGTAAAAAAGCACCCGCCTTTGAACACGTGGCCCTCGACATGCTTCAACCATCCCTGACAGAGCCTCAAGAGACGCTGCACGCCTTCTGGTTCAGCAAGCGCGGGACGGACATTGTGCTCCACAAAGATCTCTCGCGCCATTTCAATGGTGGCCAGCTGCAATTCTTCTTTTGATCCGAAATGGGCAAACAACCCGCTCTTGCTCATTTTCAATTCTTCAGCCAGGCGGCCAATGGTCAACCCTTCCAGGCCTTCCACGGACGCCACATCGACGGCCACGCGAAGAATGCTTTCGCGCGTGCGCACCCCTTTGCGGGGACGAGGCTCGGTGATCGCGGTATGGGTGACCGGCATAAGCGGATACATTACATCCAAAAAATATAATAGCACGAACGTTCGTTTTTGTGGCATACTATTGGCGTTCCTGGAGGGCTCCCCCATGTTGCACCTTCTTTCGCGCAGCTTATTCCTCCTCGTTCTTTTTATTTCGATAACAGCCTCTGCAGAAGATGTTCACCTGGATTCCTGCGATGGCCTGCCCGTAGTGGAAGTTGCCGTGCCTGCCGTTAAAGCAAAGATGCGGTTCCTGGTGGATACTGCTGCCACTTCGATCCTGAACAGTAAATCGTTCGCATCGGGCGATCCCAATAAGATTGCCGTCACTTCATGGCGCGGCACTGTTGAGACCCGGGCAAGCGCCGTTACCATTACAGAACTCATCATTGGCCAGCATCACCTCAAAGACCTGCGTCTTCCTGCGGTTGATCTTTCACCCATCGGCAACACGTGCGGCAAACGCATCGACGGAATTCTTGGTGTTGATCTGCTTTCCCGGCTCGGCGCCACAGTAAATCTTAAGGAGCACACAGCCCGGCTCGCGCCGGACGCAGCCACCTCAGAAGCCGCGCTACTGGAATTGCACCAGCAGCTTTCCAGTTGCGAAGACGCTTTCAACCGGGCCGATGAGAATGCCTTTGGCCAATGTCTTGATCCTGACGTTGTAACCTTCACGCCCGCCGGTGACTTTTATGGACGCCAGGCAAACTTAAACTATTACCACAAGGCCTATTTCCAGCAGAATCCGCCGGCGCAGCTTTCCACCATTCCGCGCGCACACCATCTAATCGGCGATGCCGCGTGGGTGGAGTATGATCTCAAAATTGTAGTGGGGCAGCACGTGATGGTTGCTCGAGGAACCGCTCTCTGCCACAGGACAACGGTGCATGGCGCATCGTTCACTTGAATCATTCCGCGCCGCCGGATCCTCAACTTGAGTCTCAAAAGGCGCCCTGACAACGCAACTCGCAGGAAAATCGATGGCCAACAAACGCATGGCTGATCAAGCGCTTGCAGCAAAAAGCCGGAAGCTGCGGCGCAGAATCAATTTCTACCCTCCATATCTCGGCGCTTCCGTGCGCGTAACGCATATCGCTGAGGATTTTCGCCGCGTCGAAGTTGAAATGCGCTTGCGCTTTTACAACCGCAATTATTTCGGCACACACTTCGGCGGATCGCTCTATTCCATGTGCGATCCCTTCTATGTGCTCATGCTGGCCAATATTCTTGGCCCTGATTACATTGTCTGGGACAAAGCCGCAAACATTCGCTTTAAGAAGCCCGGCAAAGGCGTGATGAAGGCGACCTTTGAATTGACGGAGGAAAAGATTGCTGAAATTCGCGCTGCCGCAGAAGCTCAATCCAAAGTAGAACCGCTCTTCCAGGTGCAGGTGAAAGACGAGGAAGGCACGGTTGTGGCGGAGATCGATAAGCTGCTCTATATCAAGAAGAAATGACGCTACAACAGGTCGACGAGCTCTTAAATCCGCACAAAATTAACCCATCACCATAAACCGCTCTTCCGCCAGCCGGTCAGCCGCTTGATACGTAGGAATCTTTTCTCTTTCAGACAAGACAAAGATGGTCAGTACCGTGTCATAGATTGCATCGGTCTTGGCCAGCGTTTTCGGCACGTCCCATCCCAGCATCTCACGGCAGCAGCCATTGATCACGCCTCCGGCATTCGCGGCATAGTCCGGCGCATATAGCACGCCGCGCTGTTCAAGCAGATCGCCATGGCGTGGTTCCAGCAATTGATTATTGGCTGCACCCACCACCAACGTTGCTTTCAGCTGTGGAATGGTCTGGTCGTTCAGCACACCGCCCAACGCACACGGCGCAAAGATGTCGGCCTCTGCCGAATAAATCTCATCCGGCTTAACGGCCGTTGCGTGGTGGTCGTCCATCACATGCTTCGCATTTCCGGAATCTACGTCAGTAACAATCAACTTTGCTCCCACGCGGGCAAGTTCTCCGGCCAGAAAATATCCCACATGTCCGCAGCCTTGGATGGCAATGGTCTTCCCTTTCAGATCATCGCTTCCCCACTTATGTTTTGCCGCGGCCTGCATCGCACGAAAGACTCCGCGCGCAGTGTGCGGTGAAGGATCGCCCGAGCGTTCCTGCAATCCGCCAACATAAGTAGTCTCTTTCAAGATGTACTCCATGTCGGCTGGGCTCGTGCCCACATCTTCCGCAGTAATGTATTTGCCTGCCAGGGTGTTCACCATCCGTCCATGAGCGCGAAATAGTTGCTCGCGGTCGGCAGCATTGCCATCGTGAAGGATGATGGACTTGCCGCCGCCGAACGGCAATCCGGCCAGAGCGTTCTTGTAGGTCATGCCGCGGGCCAGACGTAGCGCGTCGGTTATCGCGTCATCTTCTGTCTTGTAACTCCAATAGCGAGTGCCACCCACAGCCGGACCCAGCGCCGTGGAATGAATCGCAATAATTCCCTGGTAGCTTGCAGCCTCGTCTGATCCCAGCAGTACGCGTTCATAGCCGGGCACACGGATTTCCCTGATTTTCATAGGGCCCTTTTGAAATTGGAGGATGGAGTACTCATGAATTTACCAGAACCGAGCTTTTTCTGAAATCCCGAACTCGCGTCCTTTGCGGGTGGGGGATCGCTATTCCCTTTTAGTCTGCTCATATCCCTCCTCCGCCGCTCAGTCCAACATTTCTTTCTGGACCATAGGGCTCCTTCGCTTCGCTCGGGATTTCAGAATTTTCTATACAATGCTTCTGCCTATGCGATTTTTTTCTCCTCACATGCGCTTCATCCCACTTTGCACGCTTCTCTTCCTTTTATCCAGCTTCGCATTTTCACAGCAACTAGATCCCAACCTTTATAACGGTCTGCGCTGGCGAATGATCGGCCCTCACCGCGGCGGTCGCACGATTGCCGTGGCCGGCGTTGAAAGCCAGCCAAACGTTTACTATTTCGGCGGTGTAGGCGGTGGCGTGTGGAAGACCGTCAATGGCGGTATTACCTGGGAGCCTATTTTTGACAGCCAGCCTATCTCTTCGATTGGTGCGATCTCCGTGGCGCAATCGAATCCCTCTGTCATTTATGTAGGCACCGGCGAGGCCGATTTCCGCTCCAACCTGACGTATGGTAATGGTGTTTACAAATCCACTGACGGCGGCAGCACATGGAAGCACATGGGTCTCTACGCATCACGCCATATCAGCCGCATTGTTATTGACCCGCAAAATCCGAATATTATTTTCGTCGCGACCATGGGAAGCGCTTACGGTCCGGGTGCGGAGCGCGGCGTTTTTCGCTCAAGTGATGGCGGGGCGACATGGCAGAAGATCCTTTACAAAGACGAAAACACCGGCGCTATCGATATCCAGATCGATCCCGACAATCCAAAGACCCTATGGGCAGCCCTGGTGCATGACCAGCGTCCGCCCTGGAGCGCTTATCCTCCCGTTACGACCAATGGCGCAATTTATAAATCGACTGATGGCGGAACTACTTGGAATCCCGTTACGGGCGGCGGCCTGCCGGAAGGTGATTGGGGACGAGTAGGTCTGGCGGTTGCGCGCGGCACGCACGGCCAGCGCGTCTATGCCCTAATCGACACGAAAGAGGGCGGCGTGTTCAAGTCCGATGATGGCGGCCAGACCTGGGCCCGCACCAGTAAGGATCTGCGCCTTGGCCGGCTCTGGTACTTCGGCGAAATCTACGTTGATCCCAAGAGCGCGGACACAGTGTAC
>JASLFF010000105.1 GCA_030150795.1 Terriglobales bacterium
TACATATCAAAAAGGCGGGGCCGTGCTGGGCATGCTGGAGTCTTACGTCGGGCCGGAGGTTTTCCGGAACGGCGTGAACGCTTACCTGAAGGCGCATGCCAACGGCAACGCCACCTCGGCGGATTTCTGGCAGGCCATGGCAAAAGTTTCGGGCAAGCCCGTGGAAAAAATCATGCCGACCTTCGTGATGCAGCCCGGCGTCCCGCTGGTGACGGTGAACGCAGCCTGCTCAGGCGGCAAGCAGACGCTGGACCTTTCCCAGCAGCGATTTCTTTTATCGTCATCTGGCGACGGCACAAAGCAGGAGCAGGTCTGGTCAATTCCCATTTGCACCAAAGCCGCAGCCAATACAGGATCGTCCTGCTATCTCGTGGACAAGCAGAGCGCGCGTTTTACCACGAACACCTGTCCTGACTGGCTGATGGCCAATCGCGACGCCAAAGGCTATTACCGTGTACATTACCCAAGCTTGAAAAGTTTGAAAGATATAGGAGGCATGGCCGAAAAAGACTTGACCGTACCCGAGCGTATCGCATTTGTTGAAGATTTGTGGGCGATGACGCGTGCCGGCAAAGAGCCGGTACAAACTTTTCTGGTGATTGTCCGAGGATTACGCACAGACCGCAACCGCCAGGTCGTTGAGTTTATTGCCGCACATATGGACACCATTGGCCGCACGTTGGTGCCGGAGCAGAAACAAAATGACTTTCGGGAGATTGTTCAGCTGCAGTTCGCGTCGCTGGCCAAGGAGATTGGATGGATGTCTTCCGCGAATGACGACGATGAGCGCAAAGCCCTCCGCGCCAGCCTGCTGGGAATTCTTGGCAGCGCCGGCGATCCTGACGCCGTCGCCACGGCACAGAAAATCGCCCTGTCTTATATAAAGGATCCAGGCTCGGTGGAAGGCACCATCATTGGCCCAGCTCTCGCGGTTGCGGCAGAGAATGGCGACGCGGCGCTGTACGACCAGTTCGCGCAAGCGATGGCCAATGCGCGGAACACTGAGGACTATTACCACTTCCTTTTCGCTCTCACGTCTTTCCGCCAGCCTGAGCTGGCGCAGCGGACCCTATCGCTCATCGATCAAGGCAAAATCCGCCAGCAGGATTATGTTCGCATCTTCCCCGCGCTGCTGGCTGAATCTCCCGCGCGCGAGATTGCATGGGACTATCTCAAAGCGCATTGGGATGGGCTGGCGGAAAAGGTGACGAGCTTTGGTGGCAGTGGCGCCGTTTCCGCACTGGGCGGATTCTGCTCAGTGGAGAAGCACGACGAAATCAAGCAGTTTTTTGCCGATCACCGCGCCCCGGGCGCGGAGCGCGCGCTGCAGCAAAGCCTGCAACGGATCACCAGTTGCGTTGAGTTCAAGCAGCTGCAAGGTGACAACATGCGCAAGGTTTTTGAGCAGTATCAGTAAGGGAACTTGTCTGGTCAACACGTATTGCACTCCCGTGCTTGGCGCAGCGCCCGCTGAGTCTGTTAGATTTCTCAACAGAGCCAGCACAAAAAATGACGGTGGCCAAAGAGCAACCTATTCCGGGAACAAGACTCTCCGTGCGTGTGCAGCGCGGGAGTCAAGAACTTGTTGAACAGATCGCCAATGACTGGCGGCTCTTGTGCGATGAATCCGGCGACGAAGAAGTTTTCTACCGTCCTGAGTGGGCACAGGCATACTTGCAGGCCTTCGATCCGAGGGCTGAAGTCGTCCTTATCTCCGCGTGGGCAGGCACTCGCTTAAGAGGCCTTCTGCCGCTGGTCCGCCGCCGGAGCGTAATGTCGGGCCTGCCCGTCGTCCAGCTCACGTTTCCGGCAAATGTTCATTCTTTGCGCGCGAGCCTTACTGTCTGCCGGGGCGAAGAAGGCGAAGCCGCGCTCAAGGCGCTCTGGCAAGCCACAAAAAATCTGTCGAGCTGGCACCTGATCGACGTAGCGAATGTGGTGGAAGGCAGCGCGCTGGATCGTCTTCTAGCTCTGGCGCAAGCAGATGGATATCGTACGGCGCGCAAGCGCACTTCACAGACGTTATATCTGCCAATCGAAAATTCCTCAGCATCTTCCAACTCAGGCAAGTCCGGGGCGCAGCCGCCATGGCTTGCGGGTACGCGGCCCAAGTTTCGCTCGCACTTGAGGCGGGCGAAGCGTCAACTGGAAGAGCAGGGAACTCTGGCACTGAAGCATTACGGTGCGGCTGATCCTGAAGCGCTGGAAAAGTTTTATGCGCTGGAAGCTTCCGGCTGGAAGGGGGCGGAAGGCACAGCAATCAAGTGCGATCCCTGCACACGCCAGTTTTACGATTCTGTAGCGCAGGCCGCCGCGCGCGATGGTTATCTCTCACTGGATTTTCTTGAACTGAACGGCAAGCCGCTCGCCGGACATTTTGGGTTTAATCTGCGCGGACGCTATTTTCTGGCCAAAGCAGGCTATGACGAAGCTTTTCGCCGCCACGGGCCCGGCCAACTGCTGGTAAATGCAATCCTGAATCAAACACCTGAACGCGGACTGCATGAGTTTGATTTCGTCGGCCCTGCCACGTGGGACGAGAGCCGCTGGGCTTCAGCGCGGCGCACGAACTATCGTGTATTTATCTTTCGCAAGAACTGGTACGGTGAGCTGCTATATGACTTGCGAATCTCCGTGCGTGACTTGGCGCGCCGCCTGCTGGGCCAGTTGGAAGATGAAAGCGCGCCAATCGAGCTGAAATCCAAGCCACAGGGAAGTGAGAAAGAGCAGGACGCTTAACGCAATATGGGCTCGCCACGCGACATTTCGCCGGTATTTGTTGAAGGCCTGGATATTTCAGCCTACGGCATCACGCGCAGCGTGGGACGGCATGGCGTTCCTGTGTACGCGCTCAATGACAAGCTGCGCGATCCCTTGCGCTATTCGAAGTATGTCCGCGAGTGCTTTGTTTATCCTGACGATCCTGCACAGCCCCGTGCTTACGCCGGAGACAGCGTGGCCAATGAAGATGTGTTGTGCCGCCTGATGCTCGAGTGGGCCGCGCGCTTTCAGCACAAGCCTGTGCTGTTTGCGACCTCTGATTGGTTTGCCCGTTTTCTTTCCAATCGCCAGGCAGAGCTGAAAGAGCGGTTTCTGTTTCACTGGGTACCGCCCGATCTGTTCACCACCATCGTGGACAAGGGGACCATGGTCCGGTTCTGCGAACGTACGGGAATCAAAGTTCCGCGCACGCACATCACGCGCACTGAAGACGATATGGCGCAAGTGGCGCGTGACTTTGTCTATCCTTCTTTGATTAAGCCGATACATCGTTACACTGCGGGCTTTCCCGTGGAGTCGGCCAAGGTGCTGGTGGCGCAGAACGCGCAGGAAGCGCAGGATTTTTTTGCCCGTTATCCGCA
>JASLFF010000268.1 GCA_030150795.1 Terriglobales bacterium
TGCCCTTCCAGGCCGAGGTCTTGAGATCCTATTGCTGTCGCGCGACTAAATTCACCGAACGCTGAAGTTACTATCCGATCTTTTCCGGCCACCAGACCAGCACTTCAAGGTTTCGGGAGAAATGCAATAGCGGCTTTGTATCGAGCAGGTTGATGCCGGAGGCTTGCGCCATAGTATTCATGTCAAACTCGGCTTCGGCATCCTGCAACTGCCAGGGCAGGTGATGAATGTATGCGCGAAAAATGTGGCCCTTATCGGCGGTATAAAGGCAATAGCGCTCGGTGAGAAAAGCCTCGATGGAATTTGTATCGTGGACGCGCGGCGAAGAAGTCGGTCGATAGCGTGCATGGAAGTTTGCCGGTCTTGGCTCCTGCAGGCGGCTGCTGCTGTATTCAAATGACTCGCCCGACGAACGGATCAGCATGGCAGCATGAAAATACGGCAGCTTGTAAGTAGCGCGCGCGCCCAACACCGCAGGAAGGCTGGCGGCATCGAGACTGAAGAAATAAACTCCCGGAACGCCCTTATAGCGGACATAGGTCCGCACATTCAGCTCGCAGAATTTAGAAAGAAACGGCAACGGTGGCGCAAGCCGGGCGCGGATGCCGCTCATCCAGAACGGCGCAACCGCAACCCATGCGCTGCTATCGCGGAGGTCAAGTTCCAGCTCTTGCGGGACTAATGGCCGGATTTTGTCTGGCGGCAGCGGCCAGTGTGCAAAGAGTAGATCATGCCATTTCTGCTTCATGAACCATGGCGCGCTGGGCATGGCGATGGGGCGGTGCGCGGTTTCAAGCAGCAGTGGGTGCATTGGTGCACCAATTGTAAATAATTTGCTCAAGGCCCTAGCGGACAGTGTTCGCTTCAGGCTGACCTCCGGTGCGCGACTACTGTTTGTGATGTGCGTCAACGTCCTTTGGTTCTTGCTGGTCAACGTTCTGCCTCTGTGTCTCAGTGGTGGGTTTTTTCGTTCGTCAAATAAAATCAACAGGTGGCCACCCTCTTTACCATCGGGCATTCCACGCGCGACCTCGCCGACTTCTCTTCCGTTCTGCAGGCGCACGACATTCGCGTGCTGGAAGATATTCGCGCCTTTCCCATGTCGCGCCGTCATCCGCATTTCAATCGAGAGCACCTGGAGCTGAGGCTTCCGGAGATTGGCTGCGAGTACGTCTGGGAAAAAGATCTGGGCGGCCGACGCGGCAAGCAGATGCCGCCGGATGAGTCGCCCAACATCGCCTTGCGCAACCCCTCGTTCCGCAACTATGCCGATTACATGCTTTCAGAAAAATTTGCGCAGGCCATTGCACGGCTGGTGGAGCGCGCTGAAAAAGCCAACACCGCCATCATGTGCGCGGAACAACTTTATTTCCGCTGCCATCGCATGCTGGTCTCTGATTATCTTGTTGCGCATGGGCACACGGTTTTGCACATCATGGACGTAAAGCCTCCCAAAGCACACGCTCTGACAAAAGAAGCACGCGTGATCGACGGACGGTTGATTTATCGCGGTGACTACCTGCTGTGATCAGGAGATCGGGAGATTCGAGACATCGGTCATTCAAAAAAGCAAAAATCCACACCTTTGAAACACGGAGGAAAGGAGGAAGCGGAAGATAAAACTGCGCTGGCTTGGTTTCTTCGCATCTCCGCGCCTCCGTGGTGATATTTTGTTTTTTCGATTTCCCGATTTCCTTTGCGTCCTTCGCGCCCTTTGCGGTAAAAGGGTTTTGCTAAATGCTGAACAAAACCGCAGCCCGGCTGCTCAATCAACTGGAACAGGCGCGAACGCAGATCGGCGTGATCAAAGAGCGGGAGCTTGTCCGCCTGCTCAGTGCCGCTGGCCGCGCCACATTCGGCAAAGACGCGCAATCTCTCATTCGATTTCATGACCTGCTGTTGTTCTTCCGCGCATTTCCGCCCGGGCCGAGCGCTCTGCGACTGGCAGAGAAACTGCTGCAAACTTTTGAGCCGAGAGTCAAAGCCATGCTTGCAGCAGGCGGCGATGCAGATGATTTTGCACCGGAAGAGGTCGTTGGAATTGCCGGGACTGTGGTCGAAGCGACGTTTAGTTATCCCATGGTCTGCTGGCTGGTCGAGCGGCACGCTAAATCCATCTCTATTCAGTGGGACGATTATGAGCGCGAGACGCAGCGCGCGGTGATCTGGCCGCGCTTTTTCCCGCTGATGGAAGAAGATTCGCTCACGGAAGCCAATGTGCCATATCTCGATTGGCTCAAGGCGGCACGCGGCAGGCAGGATGAGTTGCCATGGCTTGTCCGGCAATTCCAGCGGCTGCCGATAAGCGAGAAGGAAAAAGCCGCACTCTATGATTCGCTGGAGATTATGGTGCGCTGGGACATGAGCCGTTCACGCGCTTCGCGCACGCTCTCCCGCAAGCCGGTGAGAGGTTTTTATTTCTACCATGAGCCGCTGATTCAGCGGCGGCAGGTTTCATTGGCGGAAGAGTTTGCCAAGCCGCGCTTGCCGATCAAGGTCCTGCCGTCGCGCGAAGCGGAGAAGACGCTTGATCTGGTGAAAGAAGCCACAGGCGTTCGCTATCGCGAGCTGTACGGGACCGCAAACGCTGATCCGGCATGGGTAGTGCAGGCCAATCCAGGGCGCGGAGTAGAGATTTACTTCTGGGGATTGCCGCCGGAGAAGCGCCTACCGCTGCGGGGCTACCTTGCCGGATTTACGGTGAAAAATGGCGTGCCTATCAATTACGTGGAATGCATTTCGCTCTTCGACTGGACGGAGATTGGCTTCAACACTTTTCCCGCATATCGCGATGGCGAGACGGCATGGATTTACGCGCAGACGCTTCGGCTGCTTCGGCAACTTTACGGCAGCAGTGCTATATCGGTGTATCCATACCAGATTGGCGACGGCAACGAAGAAGCGATTAGCTCAGGCGCGTTCTGGTTTTATCGCAAGATGGGGTTTCGATCGATGCACCCGGCGCTGGAGAAGCTGGCACAGGCCGAAGAGAAGAAGCTGCGGGCCAATCCGAAATATCGGACCTCGGCGGCGACACTGCGTCGGCTGAGCAAAGCGAATGTGGTTTATGAACTGCCCGAAGCGGAGGCTGGCGCATGGGACAGCTTCTCCATGAGAAACATCGGCCTAGCAGTACAACGACGAATGGCGAGGGATTTTGATGGCAACGCTGATGCAATGAGGAAAGCCGCTGTAGCGAAGCTGGCACGAATTATCAAACTGAGTCCCGACAAACTAAAGGCTCAAGCGCAAGCTGCATTTGCTGATTCTGCCACGGTTCTCAGCCTTGTTCCCGAGCTCGACCGCTGGTCGTCGGACGACAAACATGTTTTGCACGAGATCATTGTCTCCAAAGCGGGACGGACCGAGTTGCGCTATCAGCGGCTGTTGCAAAAGCATGCACGGCTGCGAGCTGCCATCCTGAAGCTGGGATCGTAGGTTGCATCCAGCAATCAGCTCTCAGCATTCAGCCAAATTAGCAATCCCCGACCGCAAAGGACGCAATGCGCGCAAGGGGGAAAGCCAAACCTAAAACTTTGCAACACGGAGGAATGGAGGGAGCGGAGGAGTTTGGGGTCGAAGGATCGGCAGAATTCCAAGTTGACCGGGGCGCTATCTCCCGTTGTCCATCGTTCGAATCTTCTAACACGTTTTAGATCTTCTAAGTACATCTTCAATGCCTATAGTCTTAGTCCACGTTTACTTATTGTTAAAGACCTGCTTTTCCTCCACTTCCTCCTTTCCTCCGTGTTGCAAAGGTTTTATCTGTCGGGCTCGAGGCTGAATCCTGAATGCCGATTGCTGAATGCTGATTTTCCCTGCAAGAACTCTGGATTGCACCGTTCTTCTGCAAGAATGCAGGAGTAAATATGAAAGCCCGTTTAACGACGGCCGCCATAGTGGCCTTGTGTTTGCTCTATGTTCTCATCATCATGAATCCGCAGAACGCTTCTGCGGGCCAGCCCCAGGGAAACAGCCAACTACAGATCATCGGCAAAGACGGCAAAGTCACCGGCTTTGTTCCGCTGAAGCACACCGGCATCAAAACCGAGATCAGCGGCTTTGTGGCGCGGATTGAGGTCACGCAGGAATTTGAAAACGTCTTGCCGGACGCTGTGGAAGCGGTCTATGTTTTCCCGCTGCCGCATGAGAGCGCCGTGGACGGCATGACCATGACGGTGGGCGAGCGCGAAATTCGCGCAGTGATCAAAGAGCGCGACGAGGCGCGCAAGATTTATGAGCAGGCCCGCAACACCGGCCACACGGCTGCGCTGCTGGACCAGGAACGTCCCAATATTTTCACGCAGTCGGTCACCAACATTCCGCCCAACGGCACGGTACAGATCAAGCTATCGGTGCTTGAGCTGCTCAAGTATGAAGCGGGTACGTATGAATTCGCGTTTCCGCTGGTGGTGGGGCCGCGCTACATACCCGGCAATCCCACCTCTGCGGGCGACCATGGCACCATGCCGAACAGTGACCAGGTGCCTGACGCGTCTCGCATCAGCCCTCCCGTGGCGGGCGTGCATACCGGCGATGCAACAGCGGGGCATGATGTATCGATGGAAGTCAATCTAGCGGCGGGCGTTCCGGTGGGCGATGTGGAATCCACGTCGCACAAAATCTTTGCCGATAGAACCGGCGCCGACTCCTATCATGTGACCCTTGCGGACCAGGCCGTTCTGCCAAACAAGGATTTCATCCTTAAATATAAAGTTGCGGGCGCGGGGATTAGTGACGCTATCCTGACGCACGCTGACAAGACCGGAGGATATTTCACGCTGATCCTGCAGCCGCCTGAGCGGCCTCAGGAGAAAGCTCTGGTACCGCGGCAGCTCATCTTTGTCGTGGACACTTCGGGCTCCATGTGGGGCTTTCCGCTGGAGATGGCCAAGAAGACCGTCCAACGTGCGCTCGACAATCTGCGCAAGGATGAGACGTTCAACCTGATCACCTTCTCCGGCGACACCAGAATTCTTTTTCCTGAGCCGGTGCCGGCAACGCCGGAGAATATAGCCAAAGCGAAGGAAGTCCTGGGCGGAGCATACGGCAGCGGCGGGACTGAGATGATGAAGGCCATCCGCACGGCGCTAGGGGACGATGCAGGCGCGGACAAGCCGATGGAAGCTGATCCCATTCGCGTGGTCTGTTTTATGACAGATGGATACGTCGGCAATGACGCCGATATTATTGCTGAAGTCAAAAAGCATTCTGACGCGCGTGTGTTTTCGTTTGGCATTGGCACGGTGGTGAATCGCTTTTTGTTGACCAAAATGGCGGAAGAAGGCCATGGCGACGTGGAGTTTGTTACCGCTCGGGGAGGAGCGCAGGCTGCAGCCGATCGCTTTTATGAGCGCGTGCACTCGCCGGTACTGACGAACATTGCTATCGACTGGAACGGGCTGCCGGTGACCGATATATATCCCAAAAATGTGCGCGATCTTTTTTCAGCCAAGCCGATCATCATTACAGGGCGGTATAGCGGAAGTCCGGCGGGCAAGATCACCATCAAGGGATATCAAGGAACCGGAGATTACAGCCGCACCATTCCGGTGGATTTCTCTTCTGCCGGCGGGAGCAATGCGGCGCTGGAAAAAATCTGGGCGCGGCACAAAGTGGAAGACCTGATGTCACAGGACTGGAACGGCATACAGTCCGGCAATTCCAAATACAAGGCAGAGATTGTTCAGGTCGGACTAGAGCACAGCCTGGCTACACAATACACATCGTTCGTCGCTGTGGAAGAACGGACGGTCGTGTCTGACGGCAAGCCGGTAAAGGTTGAGGTCCCGGTGGAGCTGCCGGAAGGTGTTTCGCCGCTGGCGGTTCCGGGCGGAGACGAGCGCCTCCAGGCTTTTGCGAAATTGTCTAGCGGCGTTGCCGGCGGAACAGTGGCTTACAGTATGGCTCCAGCCGCACCGCCGCGGCTACCAGTTGGTTCGTCCAATGAAACGGTGGAAGTCACTGCTGACGCTCCTATGATCGAGACGAACTCATCACAGGTGACTCACACATTTGAAGGGAAAGAGCTGCATCCCGAAGCTCCGGCCGGCAATGGGCCGGGAATCTTCACCAGCATGAAAGACCATTTTGAGGCGAAACAAAAAGCCGAATGGGACAGCAATCTCAAGCTGGTTCAGCCAAAGTTCAGCGCAGACCTGCTTTCGTACTACCAGTGCGCGAGCATCGGCTCCACGCTGGATGGAAAGACCTGCGATCCTCCATCCTCCAAAGTGGTGAAGGTAAAGGTTGAGTTGACGCAGGCAGGATCAGCGGTCGCAAAAAAACTTGCCCTCGCGGGTTTCAGCGTTGAGACCGGAAAGGGAACCATGGAGTTGACCGGCAGCATTCTTACTTACCGGCTGAAGAGGCTGGCACAGATTGCGGAGGTGAAGTCAGTATCGCTGATCCAATGAAAAAAC
>JASLFF010000200.1 GCA_030150795.1 Terriglobales bacterium
GTTTGGCGGCCATCAAGGGCGTCCCGCTTCGGCAGTAATCATTCCTTCGCTCCGCCAAATCTTTTTTCATGGAGAAGCACATATGGAAACCAGAGAACACTTCTATCTACGCCAGAATATTCAGGTTGAACCACTGATTGACCATTGGTATGCATGGCCTCATTTGATTCCGCCTGCCACTGTGGCCAGGAATATCACGGAACGGCACCTCAAGATCATGGATTCTTACATCCATACGCCACAAATCCACGCACACGCGGTGAAGAACCCCAAGATGCTGGGCGGCCCCTTCATTGATTACCAGGGAAAGCGAGTAGAGGAGATCCGCGCGCTGAGGGACCGAACCAAAAAGGAGCGTGCGCACCTGGTCGAGTTGTCTGAGGCCATCAGTTCCCTGGAGGCCATGCTGCGGGAAAATGCGCGCGGGTACGGGCTACAGTCTTTATATCCAAAAGTGCCGGGCATATTGCAGGGATATGTGGAGCTTTTCTACGACCTGAACAATCAGGCGTCCTACCGCTTCATTGAACCCTTGCTGTACAAGACCAAATACTATGACCGGAGCCAACAGAGCCTGATGCTCTCCGAGATCACCAATGACGACCGTCCGTTTATGCTGAGCACGCCACGGCTTGAATCGGATAACAGCCTGCATCTTCACCATGCTTTTGACCATGAAGCCATTGATTACTTGTTCCGCCTTAAAACTGCATGCAGACCATGGTCCGAAATCAAGGAGGTATTGCAAATCGCGGATTCCCAGGATGCTCTTATGCGCTCTTTCCTGACCCAGGAAGCTCCGCCGGCCTATGTTCCTTATACCGGATCGGGTGTCCGCTGGCGTTACTTCGGCCACGCCTGCATCCTCCTTGAAGCAAAGGGCACAAGCATGCTGTTTGATCCGGTTCTCAGCTACACCTACGAGAACAATATTTCACGCTATACCTATCTTGATCTGCCGGACCAGATTGATTACGTGCTGATTACGCACGATCATCAGGACCACGTCCTGTTTGAGACATTGCTGCAGATACGGCATAAGGTGAAGAACATCGTGGTGCCGCGCAGCAACGGCGGCCGGCTTCAGGATCCGTCGCTCAAGCTTCTTCTGCAAAACTGCGGATTCAAAAATGTGATCGAGCTTTCAGAACTCGAACAAATTCTCACTGAAAATGTTCAGATCACGGGCCTGCCATTTTTCGGAGAGCACGCGGACCTCGATATCCTGAGCAAAATGGCCTGGCTGATTAAGGTCAACAATCACGCTCTGCTGTTTGCGGCAGACTCCTGCAATATTGAGCCAAAGCTTTACGAACACATTCATCGCGAAGTGGGCGATGTGGACGCGCTGTTCCTTGGAATGGAGTGTGACGGCGCTCCGCTCAGCTGGCTTTATGGGCCCTTGTTGACACAACGGCTGGAGCGTCCCATGGATGAGTCCCGTCGGCTGGCGGGCTCCAATTACGATCAGGGCATCAGCATCGTTGACCTTTTCAACTGTCGCGAAGCCTATGTATACGCCATGGGCCAGGAGCCCTGGCTGAATTACATCATGAGCCTTAAGTACACGGAGCAGTCCCGGCCGATCATTGAATCAAACCGCCTCATTAAGGCGTGCCGTGACCGGGGATTGACCGCAGAAAGGCTGTTTGGAGAAAAGGAAATCCTGATGGACTCTTTCGCCGGTCATCCGCAGAACGCTTCCGTACTTGAGAGCGCCCCAGCGACGGTCCAGTTCCAGGAGAGATAGCGCCAGATTGCTTCCACCGGAAAATGATTCCGCACCCGAGGATGTTAGAACACGTCTTGGCCCTCGCGAGCGGGATTGCTGATACCGGGCGAGAGCAAAACTAAAGGCAGAGTAAGCCAAGGGAGTAGTTGATGAAAACAGATTATGAGAGCGGCGTACAAACATTGCTGGAACGGCGCAGGGAGATAGACGAACTGGACACGAGGCTTCTGCTGCTGCTTAACCAGAGAGCGAAGATGGCGTCACGCTTGATGGCGATCAAAAGATCGCTGGGCCACGGCGCCTATGATCCCAAACGTGAACAACAGGTCATGGGCCGCGTGTGTGAAAAAAACGACGGTCCCCTTGATCGCGACGGCGTGATCAACATTTTTGGCTCCATTATTCAAGAATGCCGCAAGGTGCAGGAAATCAGCGCGAACCGCGCAGAGTTGCAGGAGGAATGCATTAATGAACGTTGCAAATATAGAAGCTAACCATGAGATCGCAAATGCGGTCCCACCCATTCAACCTTCCATCCAGGGTACCGCTAATGGGCCCACGAACGGGCGAGCTGAAACCACGGCAGGAAGCAGTTCCATGGCATCCGAACAACGGGCGGGAAAGCCGATCCCACAGGTACGCGCATTCAAGCTGGTCAGCCGCCAGGCCCGAGCAGAAAGAAGCTGTGTAGACGTTGGAGGCGTTTGCATCGGAGGTGAAACTGCGATTGTCATCGCAGGACCATGTTCCGTTGAATCGCGAGCGCAACTGCTGACTACGGCAATCGCCGTCAAGAAGGCCGGCGCCACCATTTTACGCGGTGGAGCATACAAGCCGCGCACTTCGCCTTACGAGTTTCAGGGGCTGGGACTGGAAGGCCTCCGGCTGCTGCGGGAAGCGCGGGAAGTGACGGGTTTGCCGATTGTGACGGAAGTGATGTGTACCGACGATATCGAGGTAGTAGCCGAATACGCCGACATGCTTCAAGTGGGCGCGCGCAATATGCAGAACTTCGCGCTGCTGCGGCGGCTGGCCCGGATCCGCAAACCAATTCTATTGAAGCGGAGTCCCTCGGCCACCATCAATGAATGGATGCTGGCGGCGGAGCACCTGCTCTCCGGAGGAAACCCCAATGTGGTGCTTTGCGAAAGAGGCATCAAAGGTTTCGACACTGAGACTCGCAATACGCTTGATCTGGCGGCGGTTGCTCTGGCGCGCCAGCTTTCCCATCTGCCGGTGATCGTGGATCCGTCCCACGCCACGGGGCGCAGAGACTTGATTCCGGCGGTGAGCAGGGCAGCGCTGGCCATAGGAGCCGATGGGCTTATCATCGAAGTGCATCCTTGTCCGGAGCGCGCGCTTTCAGACGGCATGCAGTCGCTGGATTGCCAGGAATTCATCCATATGATGTCCGATCTTACCGCGCCGATCAGGTCCATTATTCCTCACAGCGTGAAAAGAAAACTGTATGCCACTGAAACAATTTGAGGTGAGATCTATGCCTACTCCATCTCCGGGCGACCTTTGGTTTGAACATCTCTCGCCCCTGCACAAACGAAGTTTTTGTTTATTCTGCTTCCCTTACGCGGGAGGAAGCGCGCAGATCTTTCGCCACTGGCAGCGGCATTTTTCTCCGGAAGTTGATATCTGCCTGGTGCATTTACCTGGTCGCGACCGGCGTATTGCCGAAGAGACGTATAAACGGATCACGCCCATGGTTGAAGCGCTAGCCGACGCCATGAAATCCGAGCTTCAGCTGCCCTTTGCGTTCTATGGGCATAGCATGGGTTCACTCATTAGCTTCGAGCTTGCCCGAGAGCTT